>JAIOQJ010000415.1:0-6617 GCA_021413475.1 Planctomycetota bacterium
CTCTGTGTTTCTGTGTCTCAGTGGTTCAAATGTCTTCGGTTTGGTTACTTCGTTGACAGTGCAAAACTCTTCCAGATAATGACGTCCTCCCCGTCCCTCTCCTCCTATCGAGGCTCCCTTGACGTCACCCTTCCTCGGCGAATTTCTCGGCACGGCGGTGCTGATCCTTTTCGGCGAAGGCGTGGTCGCGGCCTTGGTGCTTGCGCGATCCAAGGCGAAAGACGCCGGGTGGATGGTCATCACCGCCGGGTGGGCCTTCGGCGTCACCTGTGGCATCTTCACCGCTAAGGCGTTTGGGGCGCCGGGTGCCCTCAATCCGGTGGGACCACTGGCTGGTATTGTCGCCGGTTCGACCACGCTCGCTTATGGTTTTGAAATGATCGCCGCGGAATTCCTGGGGGCTTTCTGCGGCGCGGTGCTGGTCTGGCTTCACTATCTGCCGCACTGGAAGGTCACGCCGGATCCGGCCGCGAAGCTGGCCGTCTTTTGCACCGCGCCAGCCATCCGCGATGCAAAAGCGAATCTGCTGAGCGAAATCATTGGCACGTTCGCGCTGGTGTTCGTCGCGTCGGCCATCGGTAAGGCAACCATCGGAAGCCTGGAACCGGCAATGATCGGAATGCTGGTGTGGGCAATCGGCCTGAGCCTCGGCGGCACGACCGGCTACGCCATCAACCCGGCCCGCGACCTCGGGCCGCGCATCGCACACGCGGTGTTGCCCATCGCCGGCAAGGGCGGTTCCGATTGGGGATATGCTTGGATTCCCGTGGTTGGGCCTTGCGTTGGCGGGGTGTTGGCTGCGGTTGTATTCAAGGCGCTTCAAGGTTGAACTAGACAATTCAAGATGAGCGCCGAAAGAGCGGGGTTGCGTAATCGCCCCGTGGTTAGACTCGCGGTTCACGGGGCGCTTACGCAACCCCGCTCGCTGCTCATTCTCTCCAGCGAGCAGTCTAGTCCGCCAATTCATACCTTCGCGCCAACTCGCAAAACGCCTTCACTTGCTCCGCTTGCCAGGCCGCGTCGCGGCCGAGTTCGTTTGCCAGCAACTCGGCCACGCGCGGGGCCATGGCGCGGGCCGCCTTCGCGTTCAAGAACAGGGCTCGCGTGCGCCGGCTCAGGGCATCTTCGACGGTCCGGGCCATTTCATGCCGGGCGGCCCAGACGATCTCGGCACCGCTGTACGGGAGCGAGGGGTGAAGCCGCGTAGCCAAGCTCGGGTCGGCGTCTTGCAAGCTGCGAATCGCTGCCGCATCCGCACCGTAAGTCGCCAGGGGATCGGCCGAATCCGCGCCTTCGTGAAAACCATGAAGGTGCAGCGACTTCGTGACACAGTGACGCCGCACGAGTTGGCCGAGCTTCGCGGCCTGATCGACGCAATCCTCGGCCATGTTGCGATAGGTGGTCCACTTGCCGCCGGCAATCGTGAGCAGGCCGGTGCCATCGACACGGATGGTGTGATCGCGCGACAGGGCGGCCGTGATTGAATTTGCGTCGCCTTTCGCAAGGGGACGGATGCCGACGAACACGCTCAAAACGTCGGCCCGCGTCGGCCGCTTGGCCAGATAGCGGCCGGCCGTTTCCAGGATGAAGTCGATCTCGCTGGACGTGGCCCGCGGTTCGAGATTCGCGGCGGGGATCGCCACATCGGTCGTGCCGACCAAGGTGTGCCCATGCCAGGGAATGGCAAACAGCACCCGCTCATCGGACGTGTGCGGAACCATGATGGCCGTGTCGCCGGGCAGGAAGGAGCGATCGAAAACCAGGTGCGTTCCCTGGCTGGGTGCGATCATCGTCGTCGCGGCGGGATCGGCCATCTGGCGAATCGCATCGCCGAAGGCTCCGGTAGCATTCACCACCACGCGGGCCATTGCGGTGAATTCCGAACCGGTTTCTTCGTCTCGAACGACGACGCCCGCCGTCTTCCCGTTGGTGGAAGTTAAGCGAACGACCCGAGCGTAATTGACGACCACGGCCCCATGCTCCGCCGCTGTCTGCAACAGATTCAGAAGTAAGCGGGAATCGTCGAACTGGCCGTCGTGATACAGAATTCCTCCGCGCAAGCCTTCGGTGCGAATCGTCGGTAGGCGTCGAATGACTTCGCGGCGCGGTAAATACTTCGAGGCCCCGAAACGGTCACGGCCTGCGAGCCAGTCGTAGAGTTTCAAACCGATGCCGTAAAACGGTGCTTCCCACCATCTGTATGCCGGCACGACGAACGACAGATCGTGAACCAGATGCGGAGCGTTCTCCAGTAAGCGGCCGCGCTCGCGGAGGGCCTCCATCACCAGATGAATGTTGCCTTGTTGAAGGTAGCGCACGCCGCCGTGAACGAGTTTGGTGCTACGACTTGAAGTGCCCTTGCCGAAGTCGTGCTGTTCTATCAGTAAGACCGCGTAACCGCGGCTGACGGCATCGACAGCGACACCCGCACCCGTCGCGCCGCCGCCAATGACGATCAAGTCCCACGGTTCCCGTCGCGACGAGATCCGGTCGAGCATCTCCGTGCGCTTCACGACACAATCCAACCCTTCGCTCTTCTGGCGATGCTATACTTGTCCGAGCACTCACGTGAGAAAGAACGCTTTGTCCTTTGCACAATTTGGATCGTAGTCGAACTTCACTTCACATTGCCGATCTGGGAATGCAGTTATCAATACTCCATGCCATTTGTTGGAAAGTACGGCGTCTTTCAAATCGAATGCCTCTCTTAACAATAACATCAAGTCGTCCGGAACATCCAGAGTGTCAATTGTGGTGCCGTCCGTACGATTTATTCGGTATTTCTGAAGCAAAGACTGACTGGTCGTCCCCTGTCCCCGAACATCGAGATAAGCAAGTACCCAAGGTTGTCCTCGCATCTCCTCCGATGTCGCAGCAAGAATAACCTGCGCGATGCGGTCGAGCAGCGACTGAAGCCGAATTATCGGATCATCCATCACATTCATCTCGATAATGAAGAACGTTCTCGCGCCAAGACGCCAAGGCGCGAAGAGAACCGCTTGCTCTTGTCTTCCTTCACGCCTTGGCGTCTTGGCGCGAGATAATTCACGACACGATCCAACCCTTCGCCCGCTCCACGGCTCGCGACCAGTTTAGCTGCATTTCCTTTGCTTGGCTCGGAGCCATCTGCGGCTCGAAACGGCGTTCGACGTGGTAGTGTTTCGCCAGGTCGTCCGTGCTTTTCCAGAAGCCGGTGGTCAGGCCCGCGAGATAGGCGGCACCCAGGGCCGTGGTTTCGGTGACGGTAGGCCGGGCGACCGGAATGCCGAGCAGATCGGCCTGAAATTGCATGAGCAGATTGCTTTGCGACGCTCCGCCATCGACGCGCATCTCGACGGGTGGTTGACGGGCATCGGCTCGCATCGCGCCCAGCAACTCGGCGGATTGAAAGGCAATCGATTCAAGAGCGGCCCGGGCGATGTGGCCTGCCGACGTGCCGCGCGTGATGCCCACCAGTGTTCCGCGCGCGTAGGGATCCCAGTGCGGTGCGCCCAGACCCGTGAAAGCCGGCACGAGGTAAACGCCGCCATTGTCAGGGACCGTGGCCGCGAGGTGATTGATCTCGTCGGCGGTGCGGATCAATTTCAAGCCGTCGCGCAACCATTGCACCACGGCCCCGCCAACGAATACTGCCCCTTCGAGAGCGTACGAGGTTCGGCCGCCGATCTTCCAGGCGACCGTGGTGAGCAAGCGATTGTGCGAGGTGACGGCTTTCTCGCCGGTGGTCTGCAACATGAAGCAGCCGGTGCCGTAAGTGTTCTTGGTCAGCCCAGGCGTGAAGCACATTTGGCCGAAGAGGGCCGCCTGCTGATCGCCGGCCATTCCCGCCAGCGGAACGCCGTTGAGACCGGGTGCCTGAATCTCTCCGTAGATTTCGCTCGACGCCCGCACCTCCGGCAACATCGATCTCGGCACGCGGAACATGTGCAAACGTTCGTCGTCCCAGTCGCCCTTGTGGATATTGAACAACCTCGTCCGTGAGGCGTTGCTGACGTCGGTAATGTGCAATCGGCCGTCAGTCAGTTTCCAGGCGAGCCAACTATCGATTGTGCCGAACGCGAGTTTTCCTGCTTCCGCTTGCTCGCGGGCACCCTTCACGTTGTCGAGAATCCAGGCGATCTTGCTTCCCGAAAAGTAGGCGTCGATCAGCAGGCCGGTCCGCTCCTGAATCCACGTCGCATTACCGTCGGCGAGCAAGCGATCACAGAACCCTGCGGTGCGGCGATCCTGCCAGACAATCGCCGGACCGACGGGCACGCCGGTCTGCCGATCCCAGACAACCGTGGTTTCCCGCTGGTTGGTGATACCGACCGCGGCAATATCCTTGGCCGATAATCGCGCTCGGCTCATCGCCTCGATGGCCACGCCGATCTGGGCCGACCATATCTCCTCCGCGTCGTGCTCGACCCAGCCCGACTTCGGGAAGGTTTGCGTGAATTCTTTTTGGGCCGTCGCCAGGATGTTGCCATCGGCGTCGAAGACGATGGCGCGGGCGCTGGTGGTGCCTTCATCGAGAGCGAGGATGGTACGCATGAGGTGAGGCTCCCACGGCGGTTCGAAATTTTAGCCTTCCTAAATTTAATTACTTGAAGGCATTCGAGAGTAGCACGAGATTGATCAACATAAGTATAGGCGACAGCCACCCGTACCATGAAAAGCGATATTGCGTCCACCAGAGCAACCGCCACACAGCGGAAATAAGCCAAAACAGTAACGACAATATCGAGAGGAATAAAAATCCGGCGATCGTGAGGACCAACGGTGTGTAGAGCCATTCAGGTCGAATTCCGCAATCGTCAATCAATATGCCGCCGAGCATTCGAACCAATGGTGCGAAGGCTTCGAGTATCCACGGAACCAGCAAAGCGATGACAAGTCGCTGGACGTCCGCCCTTCGATAAAAACTCGGGATTTCGTCCATCGATTCGCCACCAATCGTTCGTATCCAACTTCTTTTGCTCTATGAATTCAATTTGGCCTTTTGCCATTCCCATTGACTACGAGGAGAAACAATTCATCAGCCGATTATTTTACTCAGTACCACCACGACCAACACGAAGTTGATGAACATCAGCACCGGTGACAACCACCCGTACCATGAAAAGCAATAATAGGTCCACCAGAGCAACCGCCAGATTGCGGCAACGCACCAAAATAGTGCCGACATCATCGACAGGAGAAATAACCCGTGGATTGTGAAGAACATCATTTCGTAGAGTGATCTGGACCGAACTCCGCAATGGTTGAGCAGCAGGTGCCCGAGCAACGCAATCAATACACCGAATGCCCCGAGTAACCAGGGAACCAGCAAAGCGATAACAAGTCGCCGGACGTCGGCCCTTCGATAAAAGCTTGGAATTTCGTCCATCGACTCGCTTCCATCGTCCGCGAGATCAAACACTCTTCAAGTCGAACACGCCGCCTCACATTTTGCGGATAACCTTCTCCCGTTCCAGCAACTCCGCTTTTCTCTCCACCCCCCACCGATAACCCGACAGCGACTCGTCGGTCCGCACCACTCGATGGCACGGAATTACGATCGCAATCGGATTCGCTCCGCACGCCTGGGCCACGGCCCGTGCGGCCGTCGGTCGGCCGATCCGTTTCGCGATATCAGTGTAGTTCACCGTCGAGCCAGCCGGGATTTCTCGCAACGCTTCCCATACTCGCAACTGGAAGTCGGTGCCGCGAAGGTCGAGCGGCAGTTCGAGGCCGATGGCCGGTTTCTCCATCAGCCCGACGACTTCCGTGACCCATTTATCGAACTCGGTATCGCCGGGGACGATTCGCGCTTTGCGGAAACGGTCTTGCAGGTTCTGAGCCAGGAAGTCGGGATCGTCGCCGAGAAAAATGGCGCAGACGCCCTTCTCGGTGGCCGCGATCAGTACCGAGCCCAGCGAACACTCCTTCACGGTAAAACGGATCGTCATCCAATCGCCGCCGGTGCGAATGATCGGATCGTCTCGTAGCATTTGACGCGCGCTCACGTTGAACCTCCCTTTGACTGGTCGAATGGCTTCCTGAAACCAGTATAAGCGTTTCCCCGAAGCCCGTGCTCTGGTTCTTGCTTTCGATTTCAATTCTTCGTCAAATGGAGAGGAATTTCGGAGATCGATGAAGTAACATGTCAGCAACACCGTGGAGAAAACCGATGAAGCCAGACATCAAACGGATGACCGATTTCCTCGTCGATCTGGGGATCGAGAAGGTCGGCCACACGCAGAAGACTTATCTGAGCCATCTAATCAGCGTGCACCGTTTCATGAATGACCTGGGCTGCACCGACGAGCTCTGCTGGGCGGGGATGTTTCATTCCATTTACGGCACTGAGAGGTTTCAGGGCTTCAAGCTCGAACTCGATCAACGGCCGGTCGTGCGCGACCTGATTGGCGAACGTGCCGAACGCTTGGCTTACTTGAACTGCGCGATGAATCGCGAGACGTTCGACAGTGCCCTCGAACGCGACACGGAGCCCTATGTCTTCACCGACCGGATCACCAGCGAGCAATTCACGCTGACCCGCGAGGATTTCGATGACCTCTGCAAAATCCATCTCTACGACTGGCTGGAACAGGCCCCGCGCTCGCGTTTCGGCATGGATTACCGCCGAGCTGCCT
>JAIOQJ010000415.1:6641-12134 GCA_021413475.1 Planctomycetota bacterium
TGATGGAACGCTCGGGCGACGTTGCCCGCGAGGCGTACAATCGCGTATTCGCGGAACAACTACGCTCGGCGGCGACGGCTTGACGTCGTAAATTAAGAATCTATCACGAAAGCACGAAAGGATGAAAGCACGAAAAAATCCAGTCTTTTTCGTGCTTTCATCCTTTCGTGCTTTCGTGATAGATTTTTTTCAGGGCCGGCGATTCAAAGGACCTCCCTTTCATGTTTCGATACTTCACCCTGCTTCTCGCATACCTCACCGCGCACTCCGCATGTGCCCAACCAGCCGGTCCGCAACCCTGGTGGCCGACGCAGCCGACGCCGTTGCCGTTTGTGCATCCGCTGTTTGCCAGCGATATGGTGTTGCAGCGCGACATCCTTGCGCCGATCTGGGGTTGGAGTACGCCGGGCGATACGATCACCGTTTCCATTGACGGTAAGAAATCAGGTGAGCGGGCCGTGTCGGGGAAGGACGGCAAATGGATGACGAAGATCGGGCCGTTACCGGCGGGTGGGCCACATGTGATTACCGTCGAGGGGGCCAAGCACCAGGCGACGATCAAGAACGTCCTGGCCGGCGACGTCTGGCTTTGCACCGGTCAATCGAACATGAACTGGCCGGTGCGGCTATCGAATAATGCCGAGGAGGAAGTGAAGAACGCGAACTACCCGGAGATTCGCTCGTTCACGGTGAATTTCTTTCCCTCGCTGACGCCGATGAAATTGCCGCCGCCCGCCAAGTGGGAAGTCTGTAAGCCGGAGTTCGCCAACAACTTCACCGGTGTCGGCTACTTCTTCGCGCGCGAGATTCACAGGACGCAAAAGATCCCGATCGGCATCATCCATAGTTCGGCCGGTGCCACCAATGCGGAATCGTGGACCAGCGAAAAGGCCCTGCGCAAGCTGATGCCCGACGACTTCAAGCCGGAACTCGCGGCATTCAACAAGCTCGCCGGCGAAGGCGTGGAGAACTTTGACTACTTCGCGGATCTGGAAAAGTGGACGGGCGTTGTCGATCCGGTGAGCGCTCAGAAGAAATACGCGACCGATCCCGATCTCGACACCAGCGATTGGAAAGAGACCGCCATCCCCAAGCCCTGGCAGGACGCGGGATTTCCGGATTTCAACGGCCTAGTCTGGTTCCGCCACACGATCGAGATTCCCAAGACCTGGGTGGGCCAAGAACTCCGGCTTCACCTGTCGATCATCAACGACAGCGACATCACCTGGTTCAACGGCAAGCTGATCGGTTGCCATCAAATCAAAGGAAGCAATCGTGTTTACACGATCGCTCCCGATCTCGTCAAAGCCGGCAAGAATTTACTGACGGTCGCCATCCTCAACAAGGAAGGCCCTGGTGGTTTCTGTTCGAATCCCGGCAATATGGTCATTCTTCCGAAAAGCGGCGCTGAGAAACCAATCGCACTGGCAGGGACGTGGAAGGCCAAGGCGGCGGCCTCTATCAAGGAGATCAAGACCCCCTTTCCGGAACCGAAAGTGGGAATCTACCGAACCATCACCGCCATGTACAACGGTATGATCGCCCCGCTGGAACCGTTCGCGGTGAAGGGCGCGCTCTGGTATCAAGGCGAAGCCAACGGCCCGCGCTGGCTTCAATATCGCCGGCTGCTGCCGACGCTGATTGCCGACTGGCGCGAGCGATTTCAGGTCGGCGAGTTTCCCTTTCTGATCGTCTCGCTCGCCAATTATAACCCGCTGCAAACGAAACCCGTTGAACCGGGCTGGGCGGAGATCCGCGAATCGCAATGGCGCACGGTCCGCACCGTGCCCAATACCGGACTGGCGATGACCATCGACATTGGCGACGGCGGCAACATTCACCCGCGCAACAAGCAAGAAGCTGGCCGACGACTCGCCCTGACGGCCCGGAACATCGTTTACGGAGAGAAGAACCTAATCTACTCCGGCCCCGAGTATGCCGAGATGAAAATCGAAGGAGACAAGAAGGAGAAAATCCGCCTATCGTTCAAGCATCTGGGTGGCGGCCTGATGATCAAACCCGGCGAAAAGAAACTGACCGGCTTCGTGATTGCCGGGGCCGACAAGAACTTTGTCTGGGCCGACGCGGTAATCGACGGCGACACGATCGTGGTTTCGTCGCCGGAAGTTGCGGAACCCAAACACGTCCGCTACGGTTGGGCCTGGAATCCGCAGGTCAACCTTTACAACAAGGAAGGCTTGCCTGCGATTACGTTTCGGACGGATGAATGAGGCCGCTCGCGGCTTATCGCTCGCTTCCACATAGAGAAAACACTCCGTGTGGTAGAGCGAACGCTAAGCCGCGAGCGGCCTTCGCTCGTACACTTACCTCAAATCGCCTCATCAATCGACAGCCAGCGAGAGTCCCTCATGAGTCGGGTCGAAGATCAATATCGGGAAGCGTGCAAATATCTGGCGGGCGGGGTTTCCTCGTCGACGCGCGTGAACAAGGCGCTCGGTCATCCATTGCTATTTGACCGCGGCCAGGGTTGCCGGCTTTGGGATCTCGACGGCAAGGAGTACATCGATTTTTGTTGCAGCCACGGGGCGACGTTGCTCGGCCACGGCGACCCGCGCGTTCGCAAGGCGATCGATCAGGTGCTCGACCGCGGTTTCCCTTGCTCTTACGAGAACGAGTTGCACACCGAACTCGCCAAACTCCTGTGCCAGACGATTCCGTGCCTGGAACGCCTCCGTTTTACTTGCTCGGGCAGCGAGGCGACCATGCACTGCCTGCGGCTGGCGCGGGCCTTCACGGGCAAGCAGAAGATCCTCAAGTTCGAAGGAAACTTTCACGGCTACCACGACCAGGTGATGTACGCCATCGGCACGCCGGCCAATCAACTCGGGCCGGAAACGGCCCCCACCATGTTCCCCGGTTCGACCGGCATGACGCAGGGGCTCGATCAGCACTTGGTACTGGTTCCGTACAATCGGCCTGACCTTTTCGAGGCAGCCTTTCGCAAGCATGCACACGAGTTGGCGGCCGTCATCTGCGAACCGGTCTATTACAACGCCGGGTGTATCATCCCTTCCGCCGAGTTTCATGAAGTGCTTCGCCGTTTGACGCGCGAGCATGGCGTCCTCTTGATTTTCGACGAGGTTCTCAGTTCCTTCCGCATGGCCCCCGGCGGCGCTCAAGAATATCTGAAGATCACGCCCGATCTCTGCACGCTCGGCAAATCGGTCGGCGGCGGTCAAGCCCTCAGCGCGCTCGGCGGTCGAAAAGACATCATGGACCGCCTGATGCCCACCGGCGACTGCCAGCACAGCGGCACTTATAACGGGATGCAAATTTCCGTGGCGGCGGGCCTCGCGGCCGTCACCGCGTACACGCAGCCCGGTTTCTACAAGCACATTTTCACGATCGCCGATCGCTTGTATCAGGGTCTTAATGGAATCTTCGAACGCCGAAAAATCCCGGCACGAGCCCAGGGACTTGGAGCCCGCTTTGGCATCTATTTCGGCGTGAATGGCCCCATCCGCAACTACCGCGATGCCGTCCAGCATCACCGCGATCAGATGCTCCGCTTCATCAAGGCCGCGATCGATCACGGGGTCTATTTCCACGACTACGGCGGAGCGGCGTGCCACCATGGCTTTTGCGCGGCCACGACCGTCGCGGACGTCGATGACGCGTTGCAACGGTTGGACGATGCGATGAAGACGCTCGCTTTTTGACGAGAAAGACGATCTCGCGCAAAGCTGCCAAGTCGCAAAGGAAAGCCAAGAGATCAAGACTTATTCGTGTCTTCCTTCGCGACTTGGCGGCTTTTCGCGAGACTTCTTTGCACGGCATATTCGGAAAGGCACCTATGCGTATCGCCATTGGCCAACTCTGGCAGGAAACCAATACCTTCAATCCAACGCTCACCACGCGTCAGGATTTCGAGGAGTTCGGCATCCTGCGCGGCAAGGATCTCGTCGATCGGATGGGCGATACCAACGAGCTTGGCGGCTTCATTCAGTCGTTGCGTGCCTGGCCCGAGAAGCCGGAGATTGTAGGCCTGGTTCGCCTTCCCGCCTGGCCGAGCGGCACGGCCACCGCGGAAACCTTCGAGTGGATTCGACGCGAAGTGTTGGACTCTCTGGAAAAAGCCAGGCCGGTTGACGCGGTGTTGTTGGCCCTTCATGGGGCGATGGTGTCGGCGAAGGAACCCGACGTCGAAGGGGCCATTCTCGAAGCAGTTCGCCAGCGGATCGGCTCCAAAATTCCGCTGGTGGCGACGCTCGATCTGCACACCAATATCACGCAGAAGATGGTCGCAAACGCCGATGCTCTGGTCTTGTATCACACCGCGCCGCACATTGATGTTTTCGAAACCGGCCAGCGCGGGGCGGCCCTTCTTCGCCGCATCCTGATCGACGGAGCGAAACCGACGACCGCGTTTCAGAAACTACCGATGGTCGTGCCGGCCGAGAACGCCAACACGCAAGAACGCTCGAGCGTCAGCTTCGGCTTGCGCGAAGAGGTGCAAGGCCTCGAACACCTTCCCGGCGTACTGACGGCCGGTATCGCCACCGTGCAACCGTGGCTCGATATCCCCGAACTCGGCAGTGCCGTCCTCGTGACCACCGACAACGATCCCCAAGAAGCCCAGCGCATGTGTGCCGAGGTCGCGGCGATGCTCTGGCACCGCCGCCGCGATTATTTCGGTGAATTGGTGACGGCCGCCGATGCGGTGCGCACGGCGTTCGAGTTGCACGGCGAGGGCCTGATCGTCCTCAGCGATTGTGCCGATGCCACGACGTCCGGTGCCCCCGGCGATAGCAACTGGGTACTCGCGGAACTGGTGAAATACGCCTGGAGCCGCCCAGCCCTGGTGACGCTGGTCGCGCCCGACGTCGTCGCGGCGGCCCAGAAACTTGGCGTCGGCGGCACGCATCCCGGACCGCTCGGCGGCGTGCGCGATCATCGCTTCTCGAAACCATTGCCATTGACCACCACCGTCGAGCGCCTATTCGAGGCCCGTTTCATCCTCTCGGGGCATCTCGCCAAGAACTTGCCGATCGACATGGGGCCGTCGGTCGTGTTGCGGCACGGGGCGGTTCGCATCATTGTTACGTCGCGATCCGGCCCGCACTTTGCCCCGCAACTGTTCGAAGCGGCCGGCTTCGATCCCTTCACCGCCGGCGTGCTGATCGCCAAGAGCCCGTGCGGATTTCGCGCGGCCTATCAACCGCGTGCCCGGAAGATTCTGGTCGTCAGCGCGCCAGGGTGTGCCCCGCCTGATTTCTGGAAGTACGAGTTCAAGAACATCCCGCGACCTCTGTGGCCTTGGGATGAGATTGAGTGGAAAGCAACTGAACTTGACCGATCTGGTCCTCGCATTCACCGGTGCCAGCGGCATGCCCTATGGGGTTCGCCTGCTTGAGGTGCTGTTGCGCGCGGGGCGGCACGTCCATCTGGTGATCAGTCCCGCCGCGGTGCAGGTGATGGAACGCGAACTCGATCGCAAGATCGACTTGAAGGCCTTCGATCCGCGTCTGTTGC
>JAIOQJ010000416.1 GCA_021413475.1 Planctomycetota bacterium
CGAGCAGTCCGTCGCCGTCGTAATCGAGCACGGCAACGCTACGGCCACCGAAGGCGGCGGGACACGCATCGTTGTCTTTCGAGATGTCGGTGAACTTGCCGTTGCCGTCGTTGCGGAACATCGAGCAACCCCGCGAGGCGACGCCGTCTTTCCCGGCAGGCTTCGGCATACTGCCGAGGTAGAGATCGAGATCGCCGTCGTTATCGAGATCGGCGAACACCACGCCGGTGCCTCGGCAGGCGATGTTGAGCGCCTTCTGATCGTCGAGCGTGAACTTGCCCTTGTTATTGCGGAGAAGCATGTTCGCCTTCGACCCTTCCGCGAAGAAGGTGGCGACATATAGCGAAGGGAAGCCGTCGCCGTCGAGATCACCCCAGGCCGCGCCGTGGCCTTTGATGGCTTCCAGATGCGGGAACAATCCCGCTTCTTGGCCGACGTCGCGGAAGACGAACGGATACTTCTTGCTTGGATCTTGGGCAAAGGCCGATTGGTTCGAAAGGAAGAGACTGATGACGATCACGCCGCGTAGCAGGAGAGAGTGCTGGTGCATGATGACCTCGGGGGATGGAAGAGAAGTGGATTGGGCGAGCCGGCTCCCGTAAGGGGCCGGAGGTTGTTTTCAATACAACACCTCCAGGCGCTTACGCGACCTGGCTCGCCCGAAGAGAAAAGTTAGTTCTTCGCCGGCAATTCCTTGATGTACACGTTCTTGAACCAAAGCTTATCGCCGTGGTGCTGGAGTTCGATCGGTCCCGTCGCCGGGAGCGGTTTGCCTTTTTCAAAGTAGTTGGCCAGCGGAGCCTTATCGACGACCAGTTCGCCGTTGAGGTGGACCGTCACTTCGTCGCCGACCATGATAATGCGGAAAGTGTTCCATTCGCCGGGCTTCTTGTCGGCTTTCTTGATCGGCATCTTCCCCTTTGAGCCGGCCGGGTTGTTCCACAGGCCGCCGGAGCCGGAACCCTTATCGACGCCCCTTGCGCCCGTGCTATTGTCCGAATCCCACACTTGCACTTGCGGTTGGCCGCGGAGGTAGATGCCGCTGTCACCCTTCTCCTCGATCTTCCAATCGATGAACAATTCAAAATCGCCAATGTCCTTGATCGTGCCGAGGCTGACGCCCTTGCCGTCGTAGTACAGAATGCCGTTCTCGACTTTCCAGTGCTCGTTCGCCTTCAGGTCGGCTTCCTTCTGGGCCTTCTCGCGCGCTTCCGGCGTCATCTTCTGGCGCGCGCCGTACGAGATGGCCCCCTGCCAGTTTGTGAGATCCTTGCCGTTGAACAACAGGGTGAAACCTTCCGGTGCCTTGTTGTCGTTCGGCCCGGCCTTGTCCTCGGCTCGCGCGTTGACCGTAAACAGCAAGGCCAGCACGAAGCCGGTGCATCGAATCGTCGTTCCCATGAGAGTCTTCCTCGAGTGGTGTAATTGGGTGGGAAGCATAAGGTACGCTTCCCAAAAGCACGGGGAAAGGAAAAAATCTTTTAGCCACGGATTGAACACGGATGAAATCCAGAACATCATTTTTTCATTCTTCATCCGTGTTCGATCTGTGTTCATTCCGTGGCTAAAATTCTTGGTTTTCAGGCTTCCATCATCTCACTCGTCAAATTCGCGTTGGTCCAGACGTTTTGCACGTCGTCGTGATCATCGAGCAGTTCCATCAACTTGACGATCTTCTTGCCAGTCTCGACATCGACCTCGGCACTGGCCTTGGGCAACATCGCGATCTCGGCCGATTTAAGGGTGAAGCCGGCCTTGGTCAACGCTTCTTGGGTCGATGAAAAACTGGCGGCCTCGCAGGTGACTTCATAGACGTCGCCTTCGAGCTTCATGTCGTCGGCACCGGCTTCGAGGGTGGCGTTCATGAGCGCATCTTCGGAGACGCCCTTGGCCTCAATGACGAAGAGGCCCTTGCGATCGAAGAGATAACCGACGCAGCCGGGCCCGCCCATGTTGCCGCCGCCGCGTTGAAAGAGCATGCGGACTTCGCCGTTGGTGCGGTTGCGGTTGTCGGTGGCCGATTCGACATAGATGGCGACGCCGCCGGGGCCGAAACCTTCGTAGGCGAGCTCTTCCATCACGTCGCCTTCGAGCTCGCCGGTGCCGCGCTTGATGGCCTTTTCGATATTGTCGCGCGGCATCGAGACCGAGCGGGCCTTATCGATGGCGTAGCGCAGCTTGAGGTTGGAATCCGGATCGCCGCCGCCGTTGCGGACCGCGATGATGATGTACCGGCTCAGCTTGCTGAAGAGTTTCGCGCGTGCCTGGTCCGCCTTGCCTTTGCGGACCGCGATATTCGCCGAATGGGAATGCCCTGCCATTTCGTTTCCTCGACCGTCCGATTTTAGTGGATCCTGTTGTTCAAGATATAAAAAAGGGTCACGTTTAGCCGCGAATCGGAGGGTTTCCGGAGATTCGCGCGGGCCCAGTTGATTCGCCGCCCCCGGAATATAAATCACTCCCATGAATCGAATCTTCGGCGTGCTGATTCTGTTGATCGCGATCTTCGGGCTCAATTGCGCGATCGATCTGGATTACGCCACTCGCTGGAGCAACCTCAAGGAAGTGCTCAGCCAAGACGCGTTCTTCGCGGTGCTCACGCTCGGCGTCGGCGTGCTGATTATTTCCGGCGGCATCGATTTGTCAATCGGTTCGGTGGTCGGTCTCGCGGGGGTCCTCTTCGGCGTGCTGATGCGCAACGGCGTGCCGCCGTTTTTCGCGACGCTGATCGTCCTCTTGATGGGCATCGTGATCGGTTCGCTGCACGGCCTGCTTGTCACGCGACTGAAATTGCAGGCGTTCCTGGTGACCTTGTGCGGGCTCTTCGTCTACCGCGGGTTGGCCCGGATCCTCTCCAAATCGCGCCCGGGCATCCAGGAAACCATCGAAACTCATCCAGAATTTTCCAGCCAGCTCGATTTCCTCAGCCGCCTGCTCACGGGGCGAAACCTGGAGCGCGAGTTCGGTTTCCCGATGATGGTTGTGGTCGCCTTGGCGCTCGCTCTGATCATCGGTCTGATCCTGCATGGCAGCGTTCACGGCCGATACTGGTACGCGATGGGCCGCAATGAACAGGCGACGCGGTATGCCGGCATCAACACCGATCGGCAACGGATGCTCGTCTACATTATCTGCTCGCTACTCGCCAGCCTGGGCGGGATTCTCACCTTCCTCGACGACGGCAGTGTCAGCCCGGAATCGACGGGCGAAACCTGGGAACTCTACGCCATCACCGGTGCGGTTCTCGGCGGCTGCACGCTGCGGGGCGGCGAGGGAACCGTGCTCGGAATGCTCCTCGGGGCGGCTGTGCTTCCGCTCCTGAAGAACCTGATCAACCGTGTCGGCAACATCCCAGACGTGCGGGCCATCATTCCGTCGATCGATCCAGTGATCCCGATTCTGATCGGCATGACGCTGCTAGCGGGGACGATTGCGGATGAGTTCTTTCGGCGGCGCGGACGAAAACCGGATTAAAGGCGAGCCGGCTCCCGTAAGGGGCCGGAGTCTTCAAATCAAAT
>JAIOQJ010000360.1 GCA_021413475.1 Planctomycetota bacterium
CTTCCTGATCCCGCCGATGATCATCTGCTTCGTGATCCAGCACCGGCTCAAGCAGACGGTCGCCCAGCAGATGCAGGTTGCCGTCGCGAACGGCACCAAGGTGCTGGTACTGGCCCATGAATCTAGCAACTGGATTCTGAAGGAAGAATTCAACCAACACACATCAAAAGTCACCACGCTGGCCTTCGACGCCGAGGGTGAGAAACTCGCCTCCGGCGATGAGGGTGGGAAGATTGTGTATCATCGCTTGGTGAAGTGAAAAAGGGAATCTTTACCCCGAATGGGATTGTCCTGGGCTTCAGGATGAAACCTCTTCGAGGTAGAAAACCACGTCTAGGAGTATTTCTGGTACGCGATCTGAGACTCGATCACCGTTCTCCGACAGGCGAGCCGGGTTGCGTAAGCTCCCGGAGGAAATTTTGAGTGAGAGAGCACTCCGGCCCCTCACGGGAGCCGGCTCGCCCAGGACGACCGTTTGCCGAACCATCCCGGTGCATGCGAAAGTTATGGGAAATGCGAAATGGAAAAGCGGGTCGTGTTCGGTTCATTAAAAAAGGTGCCTGTTCCCTTTTCCCCCGTGAAAAAAAGGTGCAAAGTAAGCCGGGCCGAACAGCCCTATAGCGCCATAAGGCTGTTCTGCGTCCTCGTCATTTCACTCATCCGCGTTTGACTTCTCGTCCAGAACTTGGCGGACTTTCCGAGCCAGCCCCTGTGGTGTGTATGGCTTCTGGATGAACGCCACGTCGGCCTCGATCAATCCGTGCCTAACCACTACGTCGTCGGTGTAACCACTCATGAACAGCACCTTGACACCGGGGAAATCGGTCTTGATCTTTACGATCAGTTCGGGGCCGCTGACGTTCGGCATGACGACGTCCGTCAAAATCAGGTGGAGCAGTCCGCAGTGGGACTTTGCGACCCTCAAGGCATCATTGCCATCCGCGGTCGCCAGCACGTTGTAACCGTGCATTTTGAGGCTCATCAACGCCAGGGCACGCACTCCCTCATCGTCTTCGACCAGCAAAATCGTTTCCGTCCCCCTTAAACCGTGTTGCGAATCCGATCCTCGTTTGACTGAAAGTTGTTCGGAAACGGCCGGCAGGTAAATTTTGAACGTGGTACCGCGGCTCGGCTCACTGTAGACATGGATGCACCCGCCGCTCTGCTGGATGATCCCGAACACCATCGCCAAGCCCAACCCGGTTCCCCGACCGACTTCCTTGGTAGTGAAGAATGGCTCGAAAATGCGTGCCAAGACATCGGGAGTCATGCCGCAGCCGGTGTCGGACATCGCCAGTAGCACGTAGTGCCCAGCCTTGCAGTCCGGGTGCGTGGCGGCGTAGTTGTCGTCGAGCGTCACGTTGCCGGTTTCGATGGTCAACTTGCCGCCCTTGGGCATGGCGTCTCGGGCGTTCACGGCCAAGTTCATGAGAACCTGATCGAGTTGCCCGGGGTCCACTTTGACCCGACTGATCTTGGGATCGAGTACCGTCGTCAAGAGAATGTCTTCACCGATCAGTCGGCGGAGCATCTTGCCGGTCTCGGCGACGATGGCGTTCAGGTCCAGCACCTTGGGTTGGAGCATCGTCTGGCGGCTGAAGCCGAGCAACTGCCGTGTGAGTGAGGCCGCCCGCTCTCCGGCTTCGCTGATGGGACGGATCGATTCGCGAACGCCGGACGCCAAGCTGGGCATGGCGAGCAGCAGTTCGCTGTACCCGGAGATGATCGTCAACAGGTTGTTGAAGTCGTGCGCCACCCCGCCCGCCAACCGCCCGACCGCCTCCATTTTCTGCGACTGCCGATACTGATCTTCGAGCCGCCGTCGCTCGGTCACGTCGGTTTGCACGCCAACGAAGTGGGTCAACTGCCCCGCCGGACCTAGCACGGGAGTGATCGTCAACTGGTTCCAGAACGGCTTGCCGTCCTTGCGGTAATTCAGGATTTCCACCATGCAACTTCGCGCCGCGGCGATCGCTTCCCGCAGTTCGCGAATCACTTCCCGTTCCGTGTCGTTGCCTTGCAGGAAGCGACAATTCTTGCCGATTACGTCGTCCGAACGATATCCGGTCATGCGCTCGAAGCCGCAGCTGGCGAAGATGATGGGGTTGTCCGGCTGATTCGGGTCAGTAATGAGGATGCCTTGCGAGACTGCCTGGATGGCCCGATCGCGAAGGCGCAAGGCCTCCTCGGCGAGCTTGCGCTCGGTGATGTCCTGGCAGGTGCCGGTCACTCGAACAGGCTTCCCCTGCTGATCTAAAGACACCTGCCAATTTTCCTCGACGAACTTGATGCGGCCGTCCGGCATCACGATTCGATGCTCGATTGTCTGAGGGGTGTGAAGTTGGAGCGAGTCCTGAAAAGCGCGGTCCACGGCACCCCGATCCTCGGGGTGGACGAGTTGCAGGAATCGCGGGTGAGTGGGACGAAACTTGTCCTGGGCCTGTTCGAAGATGCGGTACGTTTCGGCCGACCAGATCACGTCCATCGTGGAGAGATCGGTTTCCCAACTGCCAACCTTCGCCACGGCTTGAGCGGCGACGAGCCGGCTCCGCTCGTTCACCAATTCCGCGGTGAGTTCGCGAGATGTCGTCACGTCGCGGAAATAGACCGCGAGCCCCTGTTCCGACGGATAGGCGCGGACCCCGAACCACTTGGCCAGCGGCGGGAAATACTCTTCGAAGTCGACGGTGACATTCTGCTCGCGCGCCCGCCAGTACTCGCGCTCGAAGGAGGCCCCCAGCGTTTCGGGAAAGGCGTCCCAGATGGTAATCCCAATGAGATCTTCGCGCCGGCGCAAGATTAACCGCTCGGCCTCGGCGTTGACGAACGTGAAACGCCAATCGGGATCGATGGTAAAGAACCCATCCGTGATCGATTCGAGGGTCGTGGCGAGCCGTTCCGTCAGCCGTTGTTTCTCGTCCTGGGCCTTCTTACGGTCGGAGATGTCCTGAAACGCCCCCTGCAAGCTGACGATTCGACCCGCATCGTCGCGGACGGCCTCGCCAATGGCCCGCACCCAGACGCGGCGCTCTTTCGCGGTGAGCAATTCTAACTCAAAGTCGAAGGAAGTTCCGTTCTCGGTGCATTCGTGAACGAGGCGTGCGACCTTCTCCCGGTACTCGCTCGGATAAAACCGGATAGCGTTCTCAAGGGAAGGCTGATACCCGGCGGGGACTTCGTGAATCGCGCAGATTTCCTCCGACCAGGTGACCCTCTGAGACGCCAGGTCTAGCGACCATCCGCCCAGGCGCGCAACTCTGCCGGCGATGCGGAGCAGGGCCTGTTGCTGGCGCATCGAATCTTCGGCCCGCTTGCGCTCCGTGATGTCGCGGGAAACGCCGATCACGCCGAGTACGTTGCCCTCGGCATCGCGGTACGGCGTTTTGATGGCGCTTTCCATGGCGATGCGGGCACTGTCAGGGTCGAACAGCGCCGTGTCGTCCTTGCCCAGCACCTCATCGATCGACTTGCCGACGAACGCGGCAGCAGCCTTGTTGAACAACAGGTATTTCCCAGCCTGGTCTTTGACGAAGACCGCATCCGAAATCCCGTCCGCGACCGCTTGCAGCAGGATGCCGGTCTGGGCGGCCTCGGCCGCCGCCCGCCGTTTCTCCGTAACGTCGCGGGCTTGAATCACGCATGCCGGCCGGCCGGCGTAGTCCATGCCGTGCGCCGAAATTTCCACCTCCATGACGGTGCCGTCGCTCTTACGGTGCCGCCAAACACCCCGGTCCTCCAGGTCATGCCCGGCCGTCGCCAGCATGGTGAGCAGGGAGGGCACGTCTTCCACCGGGCGAATGTCTTTGATCGTCATCCCAGCAAATTCGTCCCGTCGGTAGCCGTACGTCCGCACGGCCGCGTCGTTCACGGCCAGGTAGGCGAGCGTCTCGCGGTCATACACGAACAGTGGATCGGCCATGGCGTTAAACAGGCTGCGGTAGCGTTCTTCGCTCTCTTTTAGCGCCGCCTCGGCCTGCCGCCGTTCGGTCAAGTCCCGAACGATCTTCACGTACCCGCGCACCACCCCGCTGCCGTCGCGGATCGCCGTCATGACACCGTTGGCCCAGAACCGCGACCCGTCCTTGCGCACGCGCCACCGCTCTTCGCTCGCGCTCCCTTCGGCCGCGGCCCGCGCTTGTTCGGCTTGGGGAACCCCGGCCGCCACGTCCTGGGCGGTGAAAAGGAGGGAGCGATGGCGGCCAAGGATTTCGTCCGCCGCGTACCCGAAGATGCGGGCCGCCCCGTCATTCCAGGTCGCGATGACGCCGTCGGGAGTCATCGTGTAGATCGCGTAATCCTTGACGCCGTCGATCATGGCGCGGAACCGGCGTTCCACGTCCTTGCGCTGCCGCAGGTCGCGAAGGACGACCAGGACCGACGACCGCCCCTGGTGGGTGATGGCGGTCGCGGCCACTTCCACCGGAACCACGTCGCCGTCCAGCCGAACGACCTCTTCCTCGATCAGCGGCACGGTACCGTTGTGAATCTGTATCGTTTCGATGCGCTGGCGAACGACCTCGTGGTGCTTCGGGTGAAAGATGGACAGCACCGGCCTGCCTAGTAACGCCTCGCTACTGGCGGCCCCGAGCATTTGAACGAAGGCCGAATTGCAATACGCGATGCGGTCGTCGCTGTTGACGAACACGGCATCGGGCAAGAAGTCCAAAAGGCGGCGGTGGCTCTCTTCGTTTTCCCGCAATGCCTGTTCGGCACGCCGCTTCTCGGTGACGTCCCGCGTGACGACGCTGAATCCCGCGTGATTCCCGAAGTGGTCTTTCAGCGCGGAAACGGTGACGATGGCCCAGAACTGCGATTTGTCCTTTCGGGCTCGCATGCCGTCGAACTCATGGTGACCAGCCTCGAGGGCAAGTCGCCAGAGTTCATCCGGCCGGCCAGCCGTCACATCGTCCGGCGCAAAAACGATCGAAAAGGACTGACCGATGATCTCTTCCGAGCGGTAGCCGTAGATCCGTTCCGCGCCCGGATTCCAACTCGCGATGACTCTCGCGGGATCGACCGTATAGATTGCGTAATCGACAACAGACTCGACCAGAAGGCGAAACGGATCCGCCGCATGATGAGCGGTAGCCGAGACGAACGGGGGAGAGGATTTCGACACGGATGCTCCTTGTTGCTAGCATCTTCGCAGATTCGCCGGAATTACGATAGAAAATTCAAGGAAGCGGACCACTTCCTCGGGGCTCAGCACGATTGGCAACGTCTTCGGCTTCTTGCCGAATGGGATGTGGACGACCATCTCCGGTCGGCCCAGCGTCACCGTGTACAGAAATCGCAGCGCGCAGACCGTCTGGTTGAACAGACACCACGACACCCGCCGCTTCAGCAGTTCCAGTTGAAAGGAGCGGCTGTCGTCGGGGCCGAGCAGGTCCGGCGAACGCTTGAAGTGCTTCGCCACCCGCACCACGCCGGTGGCGTAAGTTTCGATGGTGCGCGCCGAGTAGTTGCGCAAACGCATGTCGTCGATGAAACGCCGCCGCAACGGCGTCATGGGCATCTGTTCGAGCCGGATCATGTTGCACTCTCCACGAGGTGAAAGAAAAGGCGAACCCTCCAGCCTACGCGGAGAAACAGGCGACTGAAAACTCGAAAAGATTCACGCAATCAGCGCGACGGAACAGCGGCGAAAACGACGTGAAAACAATGTGGAAGAAGAGCGACCAGGACCACCGCGGAGCGGTTTAGTTCAACAATCATTCGGCAGAATTCATTCCATCTATTCCCGCCTCCCGCGACCCACGTAGCCGCGCGACGGAGTCGCTAGGCTACTCGGCGGCATCCAGCGTTGCAAGCAAGAATTGCCTGATTTACCCCTTAATCACCCCAATCGGCGGCATCCTTGCGACCTTCTTCGACAACCCCGCCTCGTCAACCACATCGACGACATCATCCACATTCTTGTATGCGTGCGGTTGCTCTTCCATCAGGCCGCGGCGGCTTTGCGACATGGCGATGACGCGGCACATTTCGGCCAAGTTGCGACGATTCGTGCAAATCCTCCGCAAGGTAGTCGAACGCGGACGACGGAAACGCTGATTTCCACCCCTCCTCTCACCCCGAATCGTGTACACTGATCCGCTCAATCTCTCCAAAGCCGCTGAGAGTCTCGCCGATGGATCTTGCCACTGTCTGTCTCCTCGCGTTGGTGGGCGTCTTGGTTCTTAGTTGCGTGACGTCGGTGAATATCGGCTTGCTGGCGATGGGGGCGGCGTGGTTGATTGGTGTTTATGTTGCCCCGCAATTCGGCAGGACCATCGGCATTAAGGGTGTGATTGACGGGTTTCCGACCGATTTGTTTCTGACGCTCACCGGGGCGACGTTGCTCTTTGCGGCGGCACAGGCCAACGGGACCCTGGCGATGATCGTCGATCGCGGCGTGCGGTTGTGCCGTGGGCAGGCGTCTTTGATGCCGGTCGCGTTTTTTTTCCTGGCCTGCGGCATCGCGGCCCTGGGGGCGGGGAACATCGCGGCGGTCGCGCTCATCGCTCCGTCCGCGATGGCGATTGCCCATCGCTTGCGGATTCCGCCGCTCTTGATGACGATCGTCGTCGCGCATGGCAGCATCGCGGGGGCGCTCACGCCGATCTCACCAATCGGCATCATCACCGCGAACAAGCTGCAATTGATCGGCCTGTCCGACATCGTCTGGACCGTCTTCGCCTACAACGTCGCGGCCAATTTTCTGGTCGCGGCCATCGGCTATGTCCTTTGTGGCGGCTTGCACCTGGGGAAGAAGCACGCCGATTTGCCGGTGGCCGAACATTCAACCACGCCGTTCACCTGGCGACATCTCGTGACGCTGCTGGCCATCGGCACCGTTTTTGGCTTCGTCATCCTGTGGAAACTGCATCTGGGATTGGCGTCGTTCACGGCCGCGGGCGTTCTGTTCCTGACCCGCACTGCCGACGAAAGGGCCGTGTTTCGCATGGTCCCGTGGAACGTGATCATCATGGTCTGCGGTGTGTCGATGCTAGTCTCGCTGGCTGAAACCACCGGGGCGCTCGACCTGTTCGCGAAGTTACTCGCGCGAATGGCGACCCTGCAAACGATCAACGGTTGGCTGGCCCTGGTCACCGGCGGCGTATCGATCTTCAGCAGCACTTCCGGCGTTGTCTTGCCGACGTTCATTCCGATGGTCCCCGACATCATTCGCGAAATGGGCGGCGGCAATCCCCGGCACCTGGCAACCTCGATCGTCATCGGCTCGAACCTGGTGGATGGCTCACCGCTATCGACGATAGGTGCCCTCTGCATCGCGGCCGCCCCGCCGTCTACCGATTTACGACGGCTTTTCAACCGTGCTCTTCTCTGGGGCTTCGCGATGGCCCCCCTCGCGGCGATTTTGTGTCTTGTCTTGTTATGACTGGCCGAGCCACTCTCTCAGCACATCATCCTGATTTTCACCAAGCCGGGGCCAGGTGTTTTCCAGGTCCGGCTTCTTGCCATCAAGCACCAATGGCGAACCCGGTGTCATCAGTGTGACGCCGTCGCGGTCGATGAGTGTGTGCCACATGCTGCGGGCTTCGAGTTGCGGGTCGTCGAGGACCTGGGCGATATCTTGAATTGGCGCGGCCGGGATCCCTGCTTCGAGGAGATTCGCCAGCCAGACTTCGACCGATTGCTTTGCGAGGGCTGCCTGCACGGCTTGTTCCATGTGGTGCTGATGGATCGTTCGCAAGGCGTTGGTGGCGAGTAGCGGGTCCTTGACCAATTCCGGTGTGCCGAGCACCTCGCACAGTTTTTGCCAGAGGGCATCGTTTCCTGCCGCGATCACAAGGGAACCGTCGGCGGCCCGGAATGCCTGGAACGGCGTGATTGACGGATGCCGGGTTCCCAGCGGGCGCGGCACCTGGCCGGTGATCGCGTAACGGCTGATCGCGTTTTCCAGCACGGCCACCGTGCAATCGAGCATGGCCAGATCGATGTCGGCCCCATCGCCCGTTCGGCCGCGGCGAGACAGCGAGGCCACGATGGAAAGGGCGGTGTACATGCCGGCCAAGATGTCGCTGATGGAACTGCCGACGCGGGCGGGCTCGTCTTTGTCGTGCCCGGTGATGCTCATCAACCCGCCGAGAGCTTGAACGATAATGTCGTAAGCCGGCCGACGTCGATAGGGCCCCGTGCGACCGAAGCCGGAAACAGATGCGTAGACGAGGCGTGGATTAATGGCGCGGAGTTGTTCAGTGCCGAGACCGAACGCTTCCATCGTGCCGGGCCGATAGTTCTCGACCACGACGTCGGCTTTGACAACGAGCTTGCGAAACGTTTCCCGGTCGGCTTCGTCTTTTAGATCGAGAATCACGCTCTTCTTGCCGCGATTGATGCCGGCGAAATAGGCGCTTTCGCCGGAAGGAAGAAATGGCCCAAATTGGCGAGCGTCGTCGCCGCCGGGGCGTTCGATCTTCACAACTTCCGCGCCGAGATCGGCCAGAAGCATGGTGCAAAACGGTCCTGCCAACACGCGCGTCAGATCGAGGACACGAATACCGGACAACGGCTCTGACGGCATGGGAGAGTCGCTTTCTTTACCCAATTTGGGTTCGATTCTTCTTGGCTTTAGCCCCGGATGGGGCGTCGGAATGTAGCCACGGGTGGAGCGAAGCCCGCCTTGGCGGGCGCAGCGCAACCCGTGGAAGCCAGACGTGTGGTAAGCAATTCGCCCCGGACGGCGGAGCTAAGACAAGGACATTATCACTCCTTCGCCTTCACATCGTAACAGAAAACCAAATCCTGATCGCGAAGGAACAAACGCCCGTTGGCGACGACAGGCGGCGTCCAGATTTTGCCCGAGGGCTTGCGGAGTTTCGATTGCTGTGGCAGCTTGAAACGGCCTCCTTCTTTCCAACCGACTTTGCTAGCTTCGATGAGTACGACCTGGCCGTCGTTCTCGCCGAAGCAATAGAAATGGCCGTCCGCGTAGGTCATCGACCCGGACCCGAGCTTGGCTCGTTCTTCCCAGACGATCTCGCCAGATTTGAAATCCTGGCAAGCCCAAGCCCGGCCGGAATGACCATAGACGTGCTCGCCGAACAAGACGACGTTGCCGTGATGGTTGGCCATGTTCTTGTTGGCGTAGACGACGTCCGCCTTGAATTTGTCGCCGTCCTTCGCGATCTTCAGCAAATCGCATCCACCGCCGGCCCCGACGGTGGCATAGACGAACGCCCCCTGCACGATCGGCGTATTGACGACTTCCGTGCCGTAAGCCGGCTTGCGACGGAAACTCCAGAGCATCGTGCCGTCCTTGGCGTTCAGGCCTGCCAAGCCCTGGTTGGTCAGTACCACATATTGCCGAACGCCTTCGATCTCCGCGACCACGGGGGAAGCATACGCCGCCTGATCCTTCAACTCGGTGCTGCGCCAGAGGAGGTTGCCGGTCTTCTTGTCGAGGGCGGTTAGCGTCCCTTTTGGGCCGCCCGTCAGGCAGATCAATTGTTCGCCATCGACCAGCGGCGAGCAGGTGAAACCCCAACCCAGATTCTTCGGCCCGCCGCCGATCGGGTTGACTTGAGCGTCGAACTCGCTCGGCAAATTTTTCCGCCATTTCTCTTTGCCGTCAGCGGCGGTCACGCAAAGGAGATCGCCATTGCCGCCGATGGCGTAAATCAGGTCGCCGTCCACGGTCGGCGTGGTACTCGGCCCCGAGCTCCAACTATTCGACTTGAACTGAAACAGCGGGCCAACCTTGACGGCCCAGGCCTCCGCGACGGTGTTGTCCTTGATCGTCTTGATATCGAGGGCGATCAAGAACTCGTCGTCACCGCGTCCGCCAATCGTGTAATAACGATCGCCCATGATCGCAGGCCCAGAGTAACCGACACCCGCGTTCGAGTAGGTCCACAGAAGCGTCGGACCGGCCTTGGGCCAGGTCGGCAATAGCCCTTTGTCGGCCGAGATATCATCGCGATTCGGCCCTCGATACTGCGGCCAGTCGGCGGCGAGGCAGGGAAAGCCGAGGGTAAGGAGAAGTAAGCCTGTGATGATACGCATGGGAAGTCTTCCTGTGGAGCAAGCTGCCAGCTTGCTCGTCGATTAACACGGGCAAGCTGGCAGCTTGCCCCACAAATTTGCCGATCCACGCAATTGTTTAAGACAAAGAGGCCGCAACTTGCACCGAAGTTACGGCCTCTTGTTCATTCCAAACGAACCGCTTACGCAACCTCACACCAATTCCGGCAACGCCTTCGAGCGTTCTTCCACCAGATAGTGCGGCCGACCGTTGAGGTCTTGCACCATCGCGGTGTTCACGTCAATGCCAAGGTTCTGGTAGAGCGTCGCAAACAGTTCGCCCCAGGTCACGGGACGCGAAGCCGCTTCGCCCGCGATCTTGTCGGTGGATCCGATGACCTGGCCCGTCTTCATGCCGCCGCCGGCCAGCAGCACTTGGTTAACTTGTGGCCAGTGGTCGCGGCCGATCTGGGCGCTGATCTTCGGCGTCCGGCCGAACTCGCCCATGATGACCACGGTGCAATCCTTATCGAGCCCGCGAATGTGCAAGTCTTCAACGAGGGCGCTGACGCACTGGTCGAAGACCGGGAAGTCTTCCTTCTCGCGCGTGAAGACGGTGTTGTCCGCCCGGCCTTCCTTGTTGTACCCGCCGTGCCAGTCCCACTTGCTGTAATTAAGCGTGACTACGCGGGCACCCGCTTCGATCAACCGCCGGGCCATCAGCATGCTCTGCGGCACGCGCGGGGCACCGTTGCCGTCCATGAAGACCTTCGGATCGCCCGTTCCGTAGCGGTTGATTGTTTTGATGTCTTCCTTGGAGATATCGAGTGCGTCCGCCAGTTTCGAGGATGTGAGCATCCCGAACGCTTGCTTGGTGAACGCATCCATTCCCTCGATCGTGCCGGTGTTATCGACATCGCGGCGGAAGCGATCGAACTTGTTCAGAAGCGATTTGCGGTCGGTTAGCCCTTCC
>JAIOQJ010000361.1 GCA_021413475.1 Planctomycetota bacterium
GAACTTGGCGCCGGTTTGAATCGCGGAGTTGATGCGGAATGTTTTGTTTTCGCGAATCAGGTTCGCGATGCCGGAATTGACGACCAAGATTTCGTAGGCCGCCACGCGACCGCCGCCGATCTTGGGAATGAGCGTTTGGGCGACGACGCCGATGATCGACGACGACAACTGCGTGCGAACTTGGTCCTGCAAGTTGCCGGGGAACGCGTCGATGATGCGGTTGACGGTGCCCTGGGCGGAGTTCGTGTGCAACGTGCCGAACACGATGTGGCCCGTTTCGGCGGCGCTGATCGCGGCTTCGATGGTTTCCAAGTCGCGTAATTCGCCGACCAGGATTACGTCCGGATCCTGCCGCAACGCGCGGCGGATGGCTTCCGAGAACGTCGGCACGTCGACGCCGACCTCGCGCTGATTGATGGTCGACTTTTTGTGGTAGTGATAGAACTCGATCGGGTCTTCGATCGTGATGATGTGATGGTCGACCGTCTCGTTGATGTAGTTGACGAGGCTGGCCAGCGTGGTGCTTTTGCCGGAACCGGTCGGGCCGGTGACCAAGAACAGACCGCGGGGCCGAAGCACGAGTTTGACCACGACGTCCGGCAGGCCCAACTGCTCCGGCTTGAGCATGGTCGTGGGAATCTGCCGCAGCACCATCGACACGAAGCCGCGCTGCTTGAAGATCGAGACGCGAAAGCGGGCGATGTCGCCGAAGGCAAACCCGAAGTCGGCGCTGCCCCGCTCGTTCAATTCCCGCTGGGCCCGTTCCGGCGCGATGCTTTTCATCAAAGCGACCGTGTCATCCGGCTCGAGAACCTTGGTTTCGAGTTTCCGCATTCGGCCGTGAAGCCGAAACACCGGCGGTTGGCCGACGACGATGTGAATGTCGCTCGCGCCCTGCTTGAAGCAGGCCTGCAACAACTTATCGATGAGAATCGTTGCCATTCGACTACCCTCGTGTGGCGCCCGGGAGCGTCAGCTAAGGAAAGAGGGTCCGAGCGCAGATCCGGCGCGGTTTTCGGGAAAACCCGACGAAACCGCGGGACCAACGAAGAGAGCCTTTGTTCCGTAATGTTCCGTTTTGCGATGAGAGCCGTCCGCCGACTTTGTGCTTAGCAACTCAGTCGAGCGGGCAGGCGTTCGGATTATCCGGCCTTGTGCCGGGAAAAACAATTTTTCAGTCGTTCGGTCCTTGGTCCGCGGCGACGAATGCCCCGCGGAGGAACCGGCGACTAGTCGTGGAAGACGTCCTGTTCGGTCCGCTTGGCGTTCCGATAGACCTCCTCCAAAGTGGTAGTTCCCTTGATCAGTTTGAAGATTCCGTCCTGATAAAGGGTCTTCATTCCTTGCGTGATGGCGACCTTCCGGATCTCGGTAGAAGAAGCGTTCTTGAACATCAGCTCCCGGATCTTGCCCGTCATTAGCATCAGTTCGAAAATGCCCAGTCTTCCCCGATAACCCGACTTGTTGCAGTTCGGGCAGCCTTTGCCTTTTGCAAAGGTTGCCTTGGCAATCATCTTGGGCGTCAGCCCCGCTTCCTTCAGCACAGTCTCCGAAAGCGTAGTTGGTTGCTTGCATTTGCTGCAGATGGTCCGAACCAGACGTTGAGCCAGCACCGCGACGACCGAGCTCGCGACCAGATAATTGGGTACACCCATGTCCGCCATGCGTGTTACAGCACTGGGCGCATCGTTCGTATGTAGTGTACTCAAAACTAGGTGTCCAGTTAAAGAAGCCTGGATTCCCATCTGAGCTGTTTCCTGATCGCGCATTTCGCCGACCAGGATGACATTGGGCGCCTGACGCAACATCGCGCGGATGATGCGGGCAAAGTCGAGCCCGATCCCGTGGTTCACCTGCACCTGGTTGATCCCGGGCAGGTAGTATTCCACCGGGTCCTCGGCCGTGATCAGCTTCTTGTCCGGCCGATTGAGGGCCGCTAGCGAGGCGTACAGCGTCGTCGTCTTCCCTGATCCGGTGGGGCCCGTGACCAGGATGATTCCATTAGGCCGCTTAATAAGGGTGTGGAAGGTGTTGAAGTTCTCCTCCGTGAACCCCAATTGCCGAACGCCGACTTTGATATTGTCCTTGTCGAGGAGCCGCATGACTACCGACTGTCCGTGATTCGTCGGAATGACGCTCACGCGAAGATCCAGGTCCTTCTCGCCGACGGTGATCTTGATCCGGCCGTCCTGGGGGCGCCGGCGTTCTGAGATATCCATCTTCCCCAGAATCTTGATGCGGGAGACGATCGCTCCCAGCATCCGGCGGGGGGGGCTGTCGCGCTTTACCAGGATGCCGTCAATTCGATAACGGATGCGGACGACTTCCTCGAACGGTTCGACGTGGATATCCGACGCCCGGAGTTGAACCGCTTCCTGGATCATCAAATTGACGAGGCGGACGACCGGGGCGCTGTTCTCGTCGACCTGCTCCGTCAGCGTGCCGCTGCCGGCCGCCTCGGTTTCGGTGAAGTCGATGGCCGTGTCAGTGAATTCTTGGAGCATCGAGTCGGCCGATTCGCCTTCGATTTGGCCGTAATACCGGTTAATCGCCTCGATGATGTTTTCTTTGGGCGCCAGGGCGATTTCGACCTTCCGGTTCAGGATGAACCGCAGCTTTTCGATCGTATCGATGTCGTAGGGGTCGCTGACGATGACCTTCAGCGTGTCATCCTCTTCCGCCATCGGCAGAATGCTGTTTTCGCGGGCGACCGATTCCGGGACGAGTTCGATCACCGAATCGGGGATCTTGATCTCCTTCAGG
>JAIOQJ010000362.1 GCA_021413475.1 Planctomycetota bacterium
AGGTAGTACAGCTTGGCGCGACGGACCTTGCCGGTACGCTTGATCTCGATCTTGGCGATCTTGGGCGAATGCAATGCGAACACGCGCTCGACACCTTCACCTTGAACGATGCGGCGGACAGTGACCGTCGAGCTCAGACCATGCCCCTTGCGGGCGAGGACGACGCCGTTGAAAACCTGAACGCGTTCCTTCTGGCCTTCCAGAATGCGCTGGTGGACATCGATGTTGTCGCCGACTTGGATGTCGGGGATCTCGGATTTCTTGTACGAATCCTCGACCGCTTGGAGGAGTTTGTTTTGCATGGCTCGGTTCTCCGTTCGGGCCCTCGGGACACAACCCGAAGGGATCTATTTGTTTTCTCGGTTGCTTCTTAGTTCCGACTGTTTTCTTCGCCAGTCCGCGATGGCTTCGTGATTACCGTTCAGCAGCACCTCGGGGACCGTCATGCCCCGGAACTCGCGGGGCCTTGTATATTGCGGATATTCGATCCGGCCGCTCTCGCTGTGCGACTCATCGACGGCACTTTGGTCGTCGCCCAAAACTCCCGGCACCAGGCGGATCACCGTGTCGATCAGCACCATCGCGGGGACTTCGCCACCGTTGCACACGTAGTCGCCGATCGAAATCTCGCGCGGCTTCAAACCTTCCCTGATCCGGTCGTCGAATCCTTCGTAGCGCCCGCACAGGAGGAGCAAGCGGGGCTGGGCAGCCAGCTCGGCAACCACCTTTTGCGTCAAACGCTCGCCGGCCGGCGTCAGCATGATCAGTTGACCCGGCTCGGTCGTTTCCGCTCGAGCGGCTTCGACGCAGGCGAAGACCGGCTCGCACATGAAGACCATGCCCGGCCCGCCGCCGAACGGTCGATCATCGACGCTCTTGTGTTTGCTTGCCGACCAATCGCGGATATTCCGCAAATGGATCGAGACCAAACCACGATCGATGGCCAGCTTGAGGATGCTCTGGGTCAGGTAGCCCGAGAACATCTCCGGGAACAACGTGAGGACGTCGAAACGCACGCGCACGCCCCCTTCTTGGCAAGGCTCACGCGCTCGGCGCTGCGGACGGGGCCGCCGCTTCGGCTTCGGCCTTCGCCAGGTACTTCTTCAAGAGCACCGTGACCTTGGGCGAAGCCAAGGCACCGACGCTTTGCCAGTACTTGATGCGATCGGCTTTGAGCGTCACCCGTTTGGTCTTGTCGGTGACCATCGGATCGTACGTGCCAAGTTCCTCGAGCACTCGGCCGTCACGCGGCTGATGGTGATCGAGAGCGACGATGCGAAAATAAGGCCGGTGTTTCCGGCCCATCATCTTCATTCGGATTCGAACGGCCACGGTCGGTACCCTCTGCGGCTTTCTGTTTCACGAACTGTATTTGTACGAGGGAAGTTTCGGAGCGGCAACGGGTTATTCCTGTGGGACGGCCTTCCTTGGCCATCTTTCTTCGTAGGACGGCCTTCCTTGGCCGTCCTACGAAGAAAGATGGCCAAGGAAGGCCGTCCTACGAAGACGGGACACGTCCGTTTACCGTTTCCCTTTCTTCTTTTTCTTTTTGCGGTCCTCTGCCCTTTCCTTGGCGCTCTTGCGGTGGCCGGTGTCGCCTTTGGTCTTGAGCATGCCCTCGTTGCCGGGCATGAACGCCCCGGCTTTGCCCATGCCGGTGACCATCTTGATGCGTTGCCATAGGCTCATCGTGGCCATTTGCTTCATCAGGGCGCGGACCTGGTCGAACTGTTCCAGGAACTTCTTCACTTCATGGGGTTCGGTGCCCGAACCGGCGGCGATACGGCGGCGGCGGTTGATATCGATAATGTTCGGCTCGATCCGTTCCTTCTTGGTCATCGAGTCGATCATGCCCTGGACACGTTTCAGGGCCACTTCCGGATCTTCGCCTTCAGGGATCATGTCGGCCATGCCCGGCATGCGGCCGATCATGTCCTTCATTCCCATCTTCTGGATATTCTCGAAATGCATGCGGAAGTCGTTCAGGGTGAAGTTCCCCTTCTCGAGTGCCTTCTGCTGCTGTTCGAGTTGCTCTTGCGACATGTCCTGCTGGGCGCTCTGGACTTTCTCCACCAAGCCCATCAAGTCGCCCTGGCCGAGGATCCGCGAGGCCATGCTCTCGGGCCGGAATAGTTCAAGGGCCTGGAGCTTCTCGCCCACGCCGATGAACTTGATCGGAACGCCCGTGATTTCCTTGATGGAAAGGGCCGCACCGCCACGGGCGTCGCCGTCGAGTTTGGTGAGGATGACGCCGTTAAGTTCCAGGGCGTCGTTGAAGGTTTTGGAGACATTGGCCGCCTCCTGGCCGATCATCGCGTCGCAGACCAGGTAGACTTCATCGGGCTTGACCTGGCGATCGATCTGCTTGAGTTCCTCCATCAACTCGGCATCGATCTGCAAACGTCCGGCGGTGTCGAGGATGATCGTATCGAGCCCGTTTTGTTTCGCGAACGCGGTCGCATTGCGGCAGACTTCGACCGGGGTCGATGTGTCGCTGTAAACGGGAATCGAGATCTGCTGACCGAGCACTTTCAATTGCTCGACGGCGGCGGGACGCTGCAAGTCGGCGGCGACCAAAAGCGGCTTGCGGCCCTGTTTCTGGAGCATCAGGGCCAGCTTACCGCAAGTCGTCGTTTTGCCGGCGCCTTGAAGACCGCACATCATCAAGATCGTTGGCCGTTCCTTGGCGAAGCGGATCTTGTGATCGACCGGCCCCATCAGCTGGACCAGTTCGTCGTAGACAATCTTGATGATCAATTCGCTCGGCTTGACGCTGGCGAGGACATCCCCGCCGACCGAGCGCTCTTCGACGCGTTTGATGAAATTGTCGACGACGGTAAAATTGGCGTCCGCCTCGAGCAAAGCCCGGCGGACTTCGCGCAG
>JAIOQJ010000363.1 GCA_021413475.1 Planctomycetota bacterium
CGGGCGGGATTACGAAGAATCCTACGACAAGTTAATCATCGCAACCGGGGCGGCTCCTTTTCGTCCCTCGATTGCCGGCATTGATTTGCCCGGCGTATTCACCCTGAGAACTCTGCAAGACACCGATCGAATCAAGGCACAGGTCGATCAGGGCGTGAAACAGACCGTCCTTCTGGGCGGTGGTTTTATCAGTCTTGAACTGGCCGAAAACTTCGTTCGACGTGGGATTTCGACCACGGTCGTCGAGAAGAACGACCAAGTACTCACGCCATTCGACCCGGAAATGACCACGCCCGTCGTGGAGGAACTGGCAGCCAAGGGCGTTACGCTGCTATTCGGTCAAACAGCGGAGGCAATCGAGAAGACGGCGGACGGACTTATGGTTCATTTCGCGTCGGGACAACGCCTTCCCGCTCAAATGATCGTCATGGGCGTGGGTGTTCGGCCCGAAAACAAGTTGGTCGTCGATGCGGGTCTGGAGGTAGGGCCTCGAGGCGGCATCCAGGTCAATGACCATCTTCAAACGAACGATTCCGACATCTACGCGGTTGGAGACGCCATCGAAGTCAAGGACTTCGTGATGGGTGTGCAAACGCAGGTGCCGCTCGCCGGTCCTGCCAACCGCCAGGGGCGGATCGCTGCCGATCATATCTTTGGACATTCTTCCCGCTACCGGGGCACGCAGGGCACGGCGATTCTCCGGGTATTCGACCGAACGGCGGCGATGACGGGTGCCTCCGAAAAGACGTTGAAACGAGCGAAGCGGGATTACCGCAAGGTCTACATTCACCCGACCAACCACGCTGGATACTACCCCGGTGCCGAGGCGATGATGTTGAAGTTGCTCTTCGATCCGAAAAGCGGCATGGTATTGGGGGCTCAAGCAGTGGGTGGCGCGGGTGTGGACAAGCGAATCGACGTGCTAGCCGTGGCGATTCAGGCGGGGATGACCGTATACGATTTGGAAGAAATGGAGTTGTGCTACGCTCCACAGTTCGGCTCCGCGAAAGATCCGATCAACATGGCGGGGTTCGTGGCGGGTGGATTGTTACGCGGCGACCATCCCCAGGTTGACGTGGAAGCTGTCCTAGCGGCGACACCCAGCCAGCGTCCGTACATACTCGATGTCCGAACGCCGTTGGAATTCGAGGGCGGGCATATTCCCGGTGCCGTCAATATCCCCGTCGATGACTTGAGGTCCCGGATGGGCGAATTACCGCGCGATCGGGCGATCGCGGCCTACTGCCAAGTGGGACAGCGTGGTTATCTGGCAACCCGCCTCCTTCGGCAGAATGGATTCTCGGCTTCAAACATCGGCGGCGGCTATAAGACCTACAAGCTCTTTGACCGCCAAGTTATCTGATTGTTTGATGGGAGCGAGTCTTTTCGAGAAGCAATACGGTTCACGATCGCGGGGCGAAGGTCACGGAGATGATTGTCGCTCCGCACTTTTGCCTCGGCGATGCTTCTTGGCGTTAAGTTCCTTGATCAGCTTCAGGACGGCAAGCTCCTTGGCCTTGGCTTCGATTTCCACTGTCAGATCCAGATCGAGCCAGGATTTTGGGAAATCGCTCACGTCAATATAGTCGTGATGCCGTTCGGGCTTCGGACCGTTCCAGCCTTCAAGCGGGCTCGAGATGTGAAACATGGGCCTTCGATTCCAGGTGGCGATGGACTGCTCGGTCGCCTGTTCCTCCGAAAGGTCGTCCCGGTTACAGCGGTGATGATGAACGTCGTAAACCAGTGGAATGCCGGTTGATCGACAAACGGGCAGCAAGTCCGCGGGTGTGTAGATCTTGTCGTCATTCTCGACGGTGAGTCGGTCCCTGACTCTGGCTGAGAGACGGTCCACGATTCGGGCGAAATCGTCGAGAGCCTTCTTTTTGTCGCCGAACGCACCACCTCCGTGAATGTTGATGACGTCAGCCCCCACCCACTGGGCAACCTCTGCCTGGTATTCGAGTTCCAGCACGGACTTTTCCATCACATCGAGCCGAGGCGAATTCAGCACAACGAACTGATCGGGGTGGAAGGATGTTCGCAGCTTGTGCTTGCGAACGAACTCTCCACATTCATTGAAACGACGAACAATTTCAACGCTTTCTGGTAGCTCATCGACCGCATATCCGCATGTCGGATGAGTTTTTATCGGGAGAATCTGGCTATTGATCCGAAAACAGGCAATACCATTTTCGGCGCAGTACTTGAGGGCGGCGAACAAGGCGTCCGCGTTTTCCAGGCAGAGGCGGCTCAATTTTGCCAGGGCTTCGGGCCGTTGCATCTTCGAGATGGCAGTGGCCGTTGTCGTAACGAACTTGATGGGCTGGTCCCGAAACATGCAGCAAAGACCAAAATGGATCACGGGGCCTCCTCAATTCCTCGGAATGTTCGACTATTTTAACACGGCGTTGTCGGCACCGATTCGACACTCGATCGCGGGCTGATTCTTTGCGGTAAAGTAGTATTATTAAGAACATTAAAATCGGGCCCAATTGGGCCAATTCCCATCCAACAAATTGGACAAGCGCCTAAACGACGCCATACAACATCGGGAACCAATCTCTCTCGGAGAATAACGCGATGAGTCATCCGTACTGGATCGGCGTGGACCTTGGCGGCACCAAAATCCTCTCGGGAATCTTCGATTCCAACTTCAAGTTGCTCGCCAAATCGAAGCAGGCGACCAATTCGGCAGAGGGTGGCGAAGCCGTCTTCGGGCGACTTATTCAGACTGTCGAAACGATCATCGCGGAAAGCAAAGTCGATCCGTCAAAGATCGCCGGTATGGGCTTGGCGATCCCGGGGCAGATCGTTCCGGGCGGCCGATTGGTGCGATATGCTCCGAATCTCGGCTGGCGCGATTATGACTTGACGCAGTTAATCCCTAAAAACTGGAAGTGGCCCGTCCACATCGAAAACGATGTGCGCATGGGGACTTACGGCGAGTGGGCGCTAGGGGCCGCCAAGGGAGCGAAGCACGTGTTCGGCGTGTTTGTCGGCACCGGGGTGGGCGGCGGCCTGATTCTCGACAGCAAGCTCTACAACGGCTTCAACGGCCATGCGGGCGAAGTTGGACACATCATCGTTCACTGGCGGAACGGATCGGAACTTGAGGCCATCGCCGGGCGGCGGGCGATGATGGTACGGGCCAAGGAACTTCTCGACGACGCTCCGAAGCGAGTCCGTAAAGAGTGGAAAGACGTCGATCTGTCTGCCATTAAGAGTTCGCAACTCGCGAAGTACTATTCAAAGGATGACCCGCTCGCCGTGCAATTGGTCGACGACGCGGCCCGTGCCCTCGGGGCAGCCATCGGCAGCGTTATCAATCTGCTTAGCCCAGAAATCGTTGTCATTGGCGGAGGCGTGGCAGGTGCCCTGGGCGAGAGCTTCCGTGAACGAAGCTGGGAAATCGCCCAGCGATACGCATTGCCCCGTGCCGCGGAAAACGTGCGCTGCGTGGCCGCGGCGCTGGGCGACGATTCGGGAATCGTCGGGGCGGCGGTTTTTGCGAAGGATCGAACCACGGCGTGATGATAACCGCTTGCGGCTTAGCGGTCGGCGCTAATCCGCAAGCGGCATGGAAAAACCAACATGAACCCCGAGTGGAAATCGCGTTACGATCTGGGTGTGCTTGCCGCGCAGGCGGCGGGGAAAATCGCGCTCGGCTACTTCGATACGGGGGTGGCTGTTGAAACCAAGCCCGACCGTAGTCCCGTGACGATTGCGGACCGATCGGCCGAACAAGCTTTACGCAAGGAGCTTCTAAAGCACTTCCCGAACGACGGGTTCTTGGGCGAGGAATTCGGCGATTCGCCCGGCACTTCGGGTTACCGCTGGATCATCGATCCGATCGACGGCACGCGCAGCTTCATCCGCAACATCCCCATCTGGGCGACGCTGGTGGGGCTGGAATATCGCGGTGAAATGATCGCGGGGATTACTTATATCCCGGCCTGGGACCAGACGTTCCGGGCCTTGCGAGGCGATGGCACCTACCGCGATGCTCGGCGGATTCGTGTCTCCGATGTCGCGGTTCTCGACAAAGCGTTGCTCTCGTATTCCAGCTTCGGCTTCTTCAAGGCGGTGGGCCGCCAAGAGACGTTCACGGATCTGCTCGCCGCCACCGAGCGGTCCAGAAGTTATGCTGATTTTTACGGCTTCTTACTGGTCGCGCAGGGCTCGGTCGATTTGATGGCCGACTACGGTGTGCATATCTGGGACGTGGCTGGGCTGAAAGTCATCGTCGAGGAAGCCGGCGGGAAATTCACCGATTGGGACGGGCAACCGACTATTGATCGGCCCGATATCTTGGCCAGCAACGGCAAGTTGCACGCGGCTACCCTCGCGATTCTCCAGAGTGAATCGTCTTGACCGTTGAAAACTCGGCTAATTCCATCAAAATACATAAAGTTGTCTGAATCACCCCGCGTTTGTCCGCGTCTATGCTTCCGTCACCTTTCCCGGAGGTTCCTTATGCGTCATTTAGGTCTTGGTCTGTTTGCGTTGGTCGTGGGTTTCTTCGTGAATCAATCCTCCTCGGCACAAGATGCCAAGTGGGGCAATCTGAAAGGCCAAGTGCAATGGCAGGGCCCGTTGCCGAAGATTGAAAAGATCGTTCCTGGTGTAAACCAGGCCGTTTGTGCGATGGGTGGGCCCCTCGAAGAGAGCTACATCATCAACCCGAAGAACCAAGGTCTGGCGAATGTATTCGTCTGGATCCGTCCGACAGGCGCGATGAAAGATGACGCGTTTCCGAAAGACAAGATTCATCCGGCGCTCGCCAAGCCGACGAAGCCGGCCGTGGAAATCGATCAACCCTTTTGTGCGTTTATTCCCCACGTGCTTGCCGCACGTGAAGGTCAGAACATGATTATCAAGAATAGCGCGACGATTGCTCACAATGCGAAATGGTCGTCGAAGAACAATGGCGACATCAACCCGCTGATCGCGGCCGGCGGCATGTTCCAGTTGGCGAAGCCTCTAGTTTTCGAACCGGGTGAAATCCAAGTTCAATGCAGCATCCACGGCTGGATGAAGGCGCACGTCCGAGTGTTCGATCATCCTTATTTCGCCGTCACGGATAAAGACGGTAACTTCGAGATTCCGAACGCCCCCGCCGGCAAATACAACCTCTTTATCAACCACCCGGACACGGGCTGGTTGGGCGGCATCCCCGGCCGCCTCGGGAAGCCGATCGAGATCAAAGATGGCGCGAATGACCTTGGGGTGTTTAAGTTTTCAGCGCCGAAGAAGGACTGAAGTGTTTCGATCGATCCCCGAGGCTCG
>JAIOQJ010000364.1 GCA_021413475.1 Planctomycetota bacterium
GACGCGGGCCGGATCGCGGGGCTTGAAGTGCTCGATATTCTCGACGAACCCTCGGCGGCCGCACTTGCGTATTCGTTCCAGAGAAATTCCTCCTCTTCGCCGGTACCCGGGACCGTTCTCACCGACAAACCGCAGACCATCCTCGTTTATGACCTCGGTGGGGGCACTTTTGACGTGACGCTTGTGAAACTGACGCCGAAACGCTTCCAAACACTGGCAATTGAAGGCGACGTTCGCCTCGGTGGCAAAGACTGGGACGACCGCATCGTCAACCATGTCGCGGAAGCGTTCATTGCCAAGCACGACGAAGACCCGCGCCAGGACGCCCAGGCATTGGCGATGCTCCAGGCCGCCGCGGAACGAGCTAAACGCTCGCTCAGCAAGGTAGAGCAGGCTAGTGTGACCTGCAACCACGCGGGCCACAAACTGGTGGTGCCGCTTTCCCGCAAAGAGTTCGAGAACTTGACAAAAGACCTGCTCACGCGGACCCGGCTAACCATTCAGCAAGTCCTGCGGCAGGCGGGGGTGAGCTGGGATCAGATCGATCGCGTCCTGCTCGTCGGCGGTTCGACGCACATGCCGATGACGGCAACGATGATCCGCGATTTAAGTGGGAAACAGCCAGACAATTCCTTGGCCGTCAGCGAAGTGGTTGCGCGGGGGGCGGCCATTCATGCTGGTATCGTTGAAGCCCGAACCGCTGAGGGCCGTAAACGGCTTGATCCCGCAGTGGCCGGGAGTCTGGCCGACATCGTAGAAATCAGTGTGAATGCTCATAGCCTTGGCATCGAGGTACGCGATGACGACGCGAAGGTAAACGACAAGTTGATCGTCAAAAACACGCAGTTGCCGGCGGCTTCCAGCCGTGTTTACTACACGCGCACCGATAATCAGAACCGTGTTCGTGTCCGCGTCTTGCAAGGAGAAGCCAGCCAGGCCGACGCCTGTATCGGCATCGGTGAATGTTGGATCGACGGTCTGCCGGCCAATTTGCCGAAGGGTTCCCCGGTCCAGGTCCGCTGTGAGGTGCAGAGCAACGGCCTGATCGACGTGATGGCCCTCGACATGACCAGCGGCCGAATGGCCCGTGCCGAAATCCACCGCAACAGCGGCCTGACCGACGAGCAAATCGCCGAGGAGGCGGAGTGGGTCCGCGAGTTGCGGATTCAGTAACGGGTCTATTTTTAGCCACGGATGAAACACAGATGAAACACAGATGAAATCCAGCGCATCGCCGTTCCAGTTCTTATCCGTGTTCGATCCGTGTTTCATCCATGGCTAAATTCTTCTGGGTGGTATCATGGTCGTTGCCGTTCAATGTCCGAATCCGCAATGCCGTAAGTTCCAGCTTGTCGAGGAGCGGGATCGCGGTAAAGTAGTACAGTGCCTGATTTGTAAGGCGACGATCCGCGTCGCGGGTTCTTCGACCTCGCCCCCTGCCTCAGAAGCGAACCGGACCGATCCTCCCAAGTGATCGGAATCTCCACCGGCTCAATTTCACTCTCCCGTCCTCTCCCGCCTTTGCCCCTTGCAAACGGTTGCCCGTTCGCCTTTTTTCGTTCGATGGGGAGAGCCAATGTTCTCGCAAACAGTGGAGTACGCGCTGCGCGCCGTCGTTTATCTGGCCGAGCAAGTGGATGCCCGGACGACCCAGCAAATCGCGGTGGTGACCAAGGTCCCGGCCGCGTACCTGGCCAAGGTGCTGCAAAATCTCAGCCGCTTCGAGGTCGTACGCTCGCAACGCGGGCTTCACGGCGGCTTCTCGCTGGGGAAATCGGCCACTGAGCTGACGATCTGGGAAGTGGTTCAGGCCGTTGAACCGATTCGCCGAATCCGGGAATGTCCACTTGAGCTGGAGTCGCACCGGACCAAACTATGCGCCCTTCATCGGAAGCTCGACGACGCTCTGGCGGAGATCGAACGGACCTTCCGCGACTGCACCATCGCGGATATTCTCGCGGTGCCGTTTTCCGACACGCCCGACTGCTCCTTTCCATTCGTCGAGGAACCGGCAAGGGAGGGACGCATTTCGCTGAAGTAAATCCCCGAACTCGGCTCAAGTGGAAGTAGGTCATTGACACTTTCTTCATAAATCTCGCATAATCACCTCTGGGTCGCATCTTCGCGGGATCCCTCTGAGCCACGCATGAATCACAACAAGCTTCGCGTTTTCAGCGGCCGGGCCAACAAACCGCTTGCCGAGCGTATCGCTCGCTGCCTGGGCGATCATCTGGGCAATCTCAAGGTCGAATCGTTCCCGGACACGGAAACGTCGGTCCGCATCGAAGAGGACGTCCGCGGCCGCGATGTCTTTATCGTGCAGCCGACCTGCCCGCCGGTGAACGAGTTCCTGATGGAACTGCTGATCATTCTGGATGCCTTCAAGCGGGCCAGCCCCAATCGGGTCACGGTCGTTCTTCCCTATTACGGCTACGCCCGGCAAGATCGCAAGGATCAAGGCCGAGTGCCGATCTCCGCGAAAATGGTGGCGAATCTGCTCACCGCGGCCGGGGCCCATCGCGTGCTCGCACTCGATCTGCACGCGGCCCAAATTCAAGGGTTTTTCGATATCCCCGTCGATCACTTGATGGCCGCCCCGGTGTTCATCAACCATATCCGCGAGCAGGGGATCGACATGAAGGATGTCGTCTTCGTCAGCCCCGACGAAGGCCGCGTCAAGATGACGCTCCATTATCAAAAGCGGCTCGGCGGCGAACTCGCCATCGTCGACAAACGGCGGTCGAGCGCCACCAAGGTCGAACAGCAAGCGAACATGATCGGTGCCAGCCTGAAGAACAAGGTCGTCCTCATGTTCGACGACATGATCTCGACCGGCGGCAGCATCGTCGGGGCCGCCAAGGTGGCCATGCTCAACGGGGCCCGCGAGGTCCACGTATTCGCCACCCACGGCGTCTTCTGCGGCCCGGCCATCGAACGCATCCGCGAATCGGCGATCAAGTCGGTCGTCATCACCGACAGCATCCCGCTGGCACCTGACAAGCAACTCGACAAGATCAAGATCCTGAGCGTCGATCATCTCCTCGCCGACGCGATGAAGCGGATACATGAGAATGAATCGGTGAGTAAATTGTTCGAATAGGAGGCGCGCAAGTTGCATCCACCCGCGCGTTCGAGTACTATCCACGTTCAACTTTCATCCCGAGGTGGACCATGATTCGACGCATCGGACTACTGGCCCTGATCCTCACCGCGACGGGTTTCCTGGAATCTCAAGCCGTTGCCCAGGTCATCATCGTCCCGGCACGGGATCCCATCAAAGAGCGGGAAGAGTACAACCAGAGGCTGGCCACCGATTGGGTGCGCATCTATCTCGGCCGAAAGCCGACGGAAAAAGAACTGGCCCTGATGATGCAGCGATTGCGAACGGGGGCAAGCCCAGCGGCCGTCCAGGCGTCGATTCTGTCCAGCGACGAATACTACAAGAAGTACGGCAACACGCAGGCCTTTATCAATGGGGTCTTCCAGGACGTACTCGGCCGCAAGGCAACCGCAGCCGAGATCCTGCAACTCTCCGCGAAGGTCAACGGAATGGGACGAGCCCGCTTCGCCGCTGAGTTCGTGGCGGCCAATCAACTTCCCCTGGTCAATCCAGTCCAGCCAACCGTTATCATCGTGCCGTGATAGGGTGCTTCGATCGTTTTGAATGTCGAGCCATGCCAAGGCGGCGGATTCCTTAGATCCGCCCTTGGCGGGGCTCGCGGCATTTCCCGACCGCGAATCCCGCGAGCCGCGACAACACTTCACCGTTTCTTTTCGCTCTCTGCCATTCGTGAATTAAAGTTCCATCGTCTCGATTCACGTGCAGAAAGCGATCGCGTCATGACCGATGCCAATCTTGAACCCGTGATCCTCCCGTTCCCATCCATGCGGGTTAGAACCGATTTGACCTTTCAAGAAGCCCGCGACCTGCTCGACTGGCTCGACGCCCACGGCATTTCGGCTCGGGTTGTGGATGTGACGGACGAAGGTGACGTGACCGTGAGATGGGAAGAGCCGCTTGCGGCTTAGCGCGATCGCTAAGCCGCAAGCGGCCAGTTTTACCGACTGTAGCGAACCGTGATGATCTCACGCACTTTACCGGTCTTGCGGGCGACTTCCTGGAGGTCGGTCTTGATCGGCGGGCCGAAACCGGTCTCGTTGTTCTTGGCATCCTTCGAGCCGTCGTCCTGCGGCAGATCATCGGGAACCAAACCCGAAGAGCGGAAGGTCAGCGTGATCACGCCGACTTTGCCGGACGCGATCTGAGCCTGGCTCGAAGCCCCCTTGCCGTACTCGGTGACCAGGAACGAATCAGCGACGTCGTTCGTCTTGTGCCAGCCGTAGACCGTCAGCGTTTGGCCGGCGGGGATGATGAAGTGGCTGTACTTCGGCAGCCCGTTCTTCGGGTCCTTCACCTGGCTGAAAGCGAAGACATCCAATCCATCGATGTTGATGGCTGCGGCCCCCTCGAAGCGGGACAGGTTGTAGATCTTGATCTCGTAAAGCTCATTCCGGTTGATGCCGACGAACGCCTGGCCCTCTTCATCCTTTGCCTTCCGCGGCGCGGCCGGCCCGGCGGCGTTTGATTTCACCAGCATCTCGACGGCGAACTCCCCATCTTTGCTCGTCATGATCTTGGTGCCGTCGATATGGACCTTGGGATTGTCGAGCCGTTTCTTGATCTCTTCGTTGCGGACCTCGTCGTCACCCTTCTTCGGCAGGGCAATCGTCACGCCAAGCATCTTGGCGATCTCAATGTTGTTCTTGATCTCGGCCGAGAACTCCGCCTTCACCTTGCCGTTGGCCGCATGGACGCGGAAGTTCAGATTGACGACCACCTTCTGATCGGCATTCTTCGGATCGTCGCCTCGGAAGTAGTCGCCCTTGATCGAGAGCGTCGCCTTCTTGTTGATGTTGATCTTCATGGCGGCCAGTTCTTCCATCAGCACTTTCTGGATGGCCGGTCCGAAGTTGGTTTCCATGCTGGCCGGGCCGGTGAAATCGCCGATGGCGATCGAATCTTGCTTCTCGTCCTCAAGGGTCTTTTGAATCTCCTTGGCGATGGCGGTGATTTCCTCTTTGAGGGTCTTCGCCTGGGCGTTGGCTTGCCGCTCGCAAAGAGCGAAGCCGATCAGGAGCAAGAAGACGGCCTTCAGGGTTCGGGTGAGCGTTTTCATCGTGGTTTCCTCGGTACTTGGTTCGTTTGGGGTGGTGATTTTTGGTCTCTACCCATTCAGCGGAAGTCTGGTGGTTTGGGGGAAAATTTTGTTTGAGGGGCGACACGCGACTCTCCGGAAACCCTTCGAGTCGCGGCTAAACGAGATTCACTTGATCACCCGCACCGGGGTGCCGAATTCGAGTTTCTCGGCCACCAGTTGCATCAGGCTGGTGCGGCCGGAGCGTTCCCAGTCATGCCGTTGGATCGAGCCGGAGCGATGTCGAGCTCGTAGGCCGCGTTGTTCAGATCGACCGGCTTCAGGCGATAACGCTGGGTCAGTTCACCGATGGGCTCGTCGAATTTGTCGATTGCCTTGTCCTTGTCCGGGCCGACTTTGAGGAAAGTGCCGGTCGCCCGTTCCAGAGCGAGAAGGAACTGTTCCTGGTCGTCTTTCACCAGTTTCTGCATCACCTTGTCTTCGGGGTAAATCTTCTTGACCTTCATCAAGGCGTCGCCGGCCAGGGAATTGCCGTCGCGGATTTCATCCTTGAAAGTGATCATACCGTCCTTGTGGCAGGCCATGCAGGAGACGCCGTTGACGATCACCGGCGTGCCGGAGACTTTCTTGCGGTCGTTGACAATATCGACCGGGCCCTCGTCGATCCGCTCTTCCTTGTTGTTGATGAGCATGTAGCCTTGCAGATGGTTCGGGAGAGCGAAGACGATCTCGCCGCCGTCGTGTTCGAAGGCCAGGTTTTCATGCGGGTTGTTCTTGAACACCGGGCCGAGTGGAAACTGCGTCAGCACCGTTTTCGGCTTATTGGCCCGGAAATCGAAGCTCTTCCAGTAGGCCCCGAAGCTCGATTCGTGGCGTTCAACCATCCGATTCTGTTGCGAGACGCCGCTCTTCGAGAAGCCGGCCCGGTTCACGCTATCGGAGGCGTAATTGTTCTGCACATTCACGCCGAGCGTCTTTTCGAGTTCAGTCGCCGTCTTGGGGATACCGAGCAGCGTGTGGTAGAGCGGCGGTCGCGTCGCGGTGCTGACGAACCAGTCGACGCGGACCACCGGGATCTTCACATCGGGCAGCAGGCGCGAAATGTCCTTTTCAAGATTCCGCAGGGTTTCATTGGTGCTGTCGCCCACGCTGAGAGCGTAGGGATAGGCCTTCATCACTTCGCGCCAGAGGTCCTCTTCGTCCCAGCCGATCTCGCGGACGTCGATCGCGAAGACGGTCTGCTGGGCGTCAATCGCCTCGGGGACGACGATCCGCCGTTTCATCGACAGGCTGTTGATCGCCTTCGACATCGCGGCCCGGGACATTCGCAATTCCGCGGCCGTCACCATCGGATTATTGTGAAGGTTGGCGAGCGAGAAGAAGCGGTAGAACTTGGCGTTCTCCCGTTCCACGCTGTTGAGCTTCTTGAGAATCGATTCCATGACGATCTTGCGATCGACCGCCGGCCGATTGTCGAGATCGAGCTTGAACGCGGGAGCGCCGGCCTCGATCCATTTCTTGAGAATGATCTTGTCGGCAACGGTCGGCAACGGCTCTTCATCCTCCGGCGGCATCGAACCTTTGTTCACGCGCTCGAAGAGATACGAAGCGTCCGGCTTGCCGGGGACGATGAACGGTTTCTTCTTGCCGCGCTCGGCAATCATCGTTTCATGCTTGAAGATGTCGAGCGACGCCCCGCCTTGCCCTGGATGGCAACGGGCGCATTGCACCTTGAGAATCTTGAGCGCCTGGGCCGCGAGTTCGTCGTTCGTCTCAGCCCGCGAGGCACTGGCTAGGAGCAGTATCGCAACCAAGCCCAGGATGGATCGTGAGATCATGGGAGTCACTTTCAATTTGGGGTTGAAGGGTGGTTCGTTCATGACCAGGGAACGATCCCGACGGCCCGAACATCGAGAATAGCGTATCCGGGGTGGGGGTGGGGAAGAGAATTCGTCCCGCCACCCAAAATCTTTATCTCGACGAATCGGGATAATTCACCACTTGAGTAGACTTTATCGATCCGGATCGATTCTTATCACGTCACATCCACGGAAAACTGCTTCAAATCCGCCTCTCCGGTGCCATTGGCGATCTCGGTGCCGAACTCGATGCTGGCCAGATAGTGAGTCGGATCCGCATAACCCTTGGCGATCATGAACTGAAGGAGGCCGTTTAGATCAGTTGACGCGGCCGGCAATGGCGTGTCGAGAACGAAGGCGTAATAGGTCCAGTTGGGAAAGGCATCCCTGTAAAGGTCGAAGCTGCCAAAAGTCGCGGGGACCGTATCGATGATGCTGCTGGCGGGCGTAAGGTCTTGGTTGCCGACCCAGATCATCACTTCACTCTTGATCGTGTCCGCGGTAGGTGTCGCGCCGGTGGTGATCCAGAGATCGAAAGCGGTATTGAAGATGCCGGTTCCAGCGGCCGCGATTTCGTAGGTAGTCGGGATGCTATTGATTGCCGAGAGCTGGCGTGGAAGTTTGGTCGTGGTCGAAAACGCGTCCCACGGCTTCCAACCGTAGATGATTTCCGGATAAGCGTAGACGTCGTCGTTGCCGATGTAGGGCCAGTCCCAAGTCCATTGGCACCGTGGAACGCCTGCGATGTTGCCGTGATAAATGCACTGAGTGAAGTCTGTACGACCTTGCTCGACTCCCCGCCAGGGATTGTTCACGAGATCAAAATCGCCAAAGTTGAACTTGGACCAGTTTACACATTTCTTGGCGAGCGACGGATCGGGCATTTAATAGGCTCCGTGATGAGTTTGGGTCGAATAAACTGGGTTGAGTTTACCGTCTGGTTTCTCAAAATGCGAAATCTTTCGCTTGAGCAATTTCTGATTGTCGCCGATGGGTATTCATGGTACTCTTTCCCATACAGACGTTTGACGATTAGCCTACCTTCCGCTCCCACCTGCCTCGCCCGCTTCGTCGATGAGGGTCTCTCATGTTCAAGCTCGACCTGGGTAATTCCGGCCGCTACTGCGATAACGTTTCGCGTCGTAGTTTTCTGCAACTCGGCGTGGCCGGGATGGCGTCGGTTGCCATGCCGAGCATCCTCCGCGCAAAGGAAGCTTCGGCCAAGTCGCTTGGGCAATCGAAGAAGACCTCAGTCATCCTCTTGTGGCTCGACGGCGGTCCCGGCCACATGGACATGTACGACATGAAGCCGGATGCCCCGAAGGAATACGCAGGCATCTGGAAGCCGATCCGTTCGCGCGTGCCGGGTTTTGATGTCACGGAGCTCTACCCGAAACAAGCCAAGATCACGAATCTGTTCTCGATGGTCCGCTCGCTGCATCACGACACCGGCGACCACTTTGCCGGCGGCCATCGCATGTTGACGACGAAGGACATGGGCGTCAGCGGCGTGAATAACGAAGGGAAATTCCCCGGGATCGGCGCGATCGTCAACCGCGAATGCGGTGCGCGCCGTGAAGGCGTTCCCGGTTACGTCGGCGTTCCTTATGCCATGAGCATTGGTCTGAGGCCCGGCTACTTCGGGGCCCACATGCTCGGCCATCAACTCAACCCCTTCGAAACCATCGCGGACGCGAACATGCCCAAGTTTCAGGTCCAGAACCTGAATTTGGCCCAGGGGCTGACCCTCGATCGGCTGCAAGATCGCCGATCGCTCCTCAAGCATTTCGACACCGTACAGAAAGGTATCGAGAAGCACCCTTCGGCCCCGGCCATGGAGCGCTTCACCGAGGAGGCTTACCAGTTCGTCGTGGGGCCGACCGCCAAGCAGGCGTTCGATATCAACAAGGAAGACCCGAAGCTCCGCGATGCCTACGGCCGACATAGTTGGGGCCAATCGACGATTTTGGCCCGCCGGCTCGTCGAAGCGGGCTCCACGTTTGTCACCGTCAACTTCGCCGGTTGGGACCATCACTGGGACCTCGAAAAGAGCTACCAGAATTACCTGCCCAAGATCGACGAACTCGTCTCGGCGTTGTTTCTCGACCTCCAAGATCGCGGCATGCTCGAAACGACGCTGGTCGTCCTCTGCGGTGAATTCGGCCGCACGCCCAAGATGAACGACGGCGGAAACGGCGGCGCACCGCGCAGCATGGGCACCCCCGGCCGCGACCACTGGGGCAACGCGATGTTCTGCCTCATGGGCGGCGGCGGCGTCAAGGGCGGCATCATCGTCGGCAGCACGGACGCCAAGGGCGAACG
>JAIOQJ010000365.1 GCA_021413475.1 Planctomycetota bacterium
CGCTTGAATTTACAGCATTTTGCGATAATCGAGCAAGATGTTAAAAGCCCTGGCCAAGGAAGGCCGTCCACGCAGGACTGCATGGTTTTTCGTAGGACGGCCTTCCTTGGCCGTCATTTCGATTCTCGCGGCAATCCATCGATAACTCTCTGCAACGATGTCGGCAACGCCGATTCGAGTTCGATCCGCACTCCCGTAACGGGATGCGGAAACGCCAACCGCCAGGCATGCAGCCCCAGTCGCTTGGCGGGATCGGTCTTGGCGCGGTAGCTTTCATCGCCGATGACGGGGCAACCCAACCCGGCCAGATGAACACGGATCTGGTGCTTACGGCCCGTCTCGAGTTTCACTTCAATCAGCGTGTATTTGCCCTTCGCTTGAATGGCCTTGTAGTGGCTGATGGCCTGCTTTGCGTTCGGCCGGTCCGCCGGACACGTTTTCATCCGCAGGTCGCGGCCTTCGACCAGATAGCTTTCGATTCGCCCCTCCGCCAATCGCGGCCGACCTTCCACCACGGCGAGGTAAGTCTTCTCGACCGCCGGCCAATTTTCTTTCAAGGTTTCCAGCACGGATTCCTTTCGCGCGAACATCAGCAAGCCCGACGTCTCGCGATCGATGCGGTGAACGACATAAGGCCGGCCCGCTTTGCGTGCTTCTAGATCGGTGCTCAGATGGAGAAACGCGGTGTCAAGTTTCTCGTCGTCGGTCGAAACGCTCAACAATCCCGGCGGTTTGTCGATCACGATCACGTCGGCGTCTTCGAAAACGATACTGATCCCCGCTCGCTTCAGGGCATGGGTATTCACGGTCGGACGTTCACGCGCAATCGCCAGCCGGTCGCCAGGTTGAACCGGATGATCAAATTGCGTGGTTGGAGCACCGTTCACCAACACTTGGCCCAAGCGCAGCAGATCCTTGACCTTTGTCCGGCTCATGGGCTTCATGGCGGTGAGCAACCAGGCCAGCAAGGGTTCGGCAGTGGTCGGGGAGGGGAGTTTGATGTCGGTCATTGCGTGCTTTTGGAACCTTCTTACGAAGGACGATGTCTAGGGGTTGCTGGTTATTCTACGCTGGAATCGGCAATGTCACGCTTTCGTCGTTCATGCTCAAGCGTGTTCCATTCTACATGATGGCGTTTCTCGGATCCTGCATCATGATCACGGGTTGTGCGGGGGGGTGCGGTGGCGGGCAGGGTGTGAAGCGAATTAACGGCGGCGGGGCCACATTTGTCGATCCTATCATGCAGAAATGGAGTGCCGTTTATAAGGAAAAGAAGGGAATCGAGATCGACTACAAGAAAACGGGATCGGGGAACGGCATCCAGCAGGTCACGGCCCGCACGCTTGATTTTGGCTGTTCCGACGCGCCGATGAACAAGGAACAAACCGAAACCGCCAAGAAGGAAGGCGGCGATGTTGTCCATGTTCCAGTTGTCATGGGCGCGGTCGCTCTTATTTATAATCTTCCCGGCATCGACAAACAATTGATACTCGACAGCAAAGTGATCGCGGATATCTATCTCGGCAACATCAAGAACTGGGATCACGAGGCAATCCTCGCTCTGAATCCTGAACTGAAAGGGAAATTGCCGGCCAGTCCAATCGTTCCCGTTTACCGGGCGGAATCGAGTGGCACGACTAACATCTTCACCGAGTACTTGAACAAAGCTGGTAAGGATTTTCCCGCTTCGATGGTGTCGTCCGCGCCGAAATGGCCCCAGATTGGAACGGGACAGAATGGCAATGACGGCATTGCCGCTTTCGTCAGCAATAACGCCAACACGATCGGCTACGTTGAGGTGTTCTTCGCCCAAAAGAATAACATTAAGTTCGCGAAGCTGACCAACAAGAAGGGGACCTTGGTTTCCCCAGATGATGAAGGTGCCGTCGCGGCCGCCGCGGTGGCTGGGCTGGCGAATCCGCCAACCAAGGAACCGCATTCCTTGCACGAATTGACGTTTTCCCTGACGGATACGGATGGAGATAAGGCCTATCCCATCTGTGGAATCAGTTACGCGATCCTCTACAAAAAGCAACCGAAGGATAAGGGTAAGGTCATCGTCGAGTTCTTGAAATGGGCTTCGACCGAAGGTCAGGAATTCTCCAAGGATCTCGGCTACTCCCCGTTGCCGGACGCGCTACGTAAGCAGATTGGTGCCCGGCTCGATCAAGTACAGTTCGAGTAAATTTGCATCCTTGCCGATACTCGAAAGATGATTTGGACCAATGGCCAACCCCGCCAAACATGACTCCTCCCCAAAGCCGCAAACCGGTCGCGGGGATCTCATTTTTCGATGGCTTTGCCAGGCATCGGGACTGCTGGTATTCGGCGTGGCGGGCGGCTTGGTCGCCGTTCTGGTCTGGCAATCTTGGCCGGTGCTCGCCGACCTATTCACGTACAAGTTACTCAACAGCGACGATTGGAATCCCAATAGCCGTCCACCGGTTTTTGGGTCTCTGGTGTTCGTCTATGGCACTCTCGTCACGTCGTTTCTCGCGATGATGATTGCCATCCCTCTCGGTGTTGGTGCTGCCGCGTTCTTGTCGGAGATCGCGCCCTTCCGCGTTCGAAAGATTTGCTCATTCCTCGTGGAAATTTTGGCGGCAATCCCGAGCGTGGTGTACGGGTTCTGGGGCCTCTTCTTTTTGGCCCCCATGGTTCAGCGATTCTTCTCGATGATTGGCGGGCCCAGCCACGCTTCGGGGCAAGGAATTCTCTGCTCGAGCTTGATTCTGGCGATCATGGTCCTTCCCTACATCATCGCCATCAGTTTCGATGCCTGCCAATCGGTGCCGCGAACCCAGCGTGAAGGCTCCCTCGCCTTGGGGGCTACTCGTTGGCAGATGATCTGGGGAGTCGTGCTGCCTTACGCGCGCCCGGGCATTATTGCCGCCTGTTTCCTGGCTTTAGGCCGTGCTCTTGGTGAAACGAAGGCGGTCACCATGTTGATCGGCAATGTCCGTTACATCGACGTATCGTTATTCGCCAGCGGCGACTCGATCGCCAGCGTCATTGCCAATCAGTTGAACGAAGCCGGCTCTCAACTCCATCGTTCGGCTCTTGTCGCGTTGGGTTTGTTGCTTTTCCTCATCACGGCCGCGACCAACATAATCGCTCGCATGCTGATCGCTCGGTCCGCGAAACCTCGACCGCGCAAGGGAACGCCGTACGCTTTCGAACTCAAGACCGTGAACGGCAAACCTCCTTCCAAATTCGTCGAAGCCCCATCGCACCGCCGCAGTGCCCGATTGCAGAACACGATCATGACGTGGGTCCTGGCCGGCTGTCAGATTGTCACTATTGGACCGCTCTTTCTGATTCTGGGCTATGTCGCTTGGCGCGGGTCTTCGTCGATTGATTGGGATTTCTTCACGACCTTGCCGAAACCCCCCGGTGAATTGGGAGGGGGCCTGGCGCACGCCATGCTCGGGAGTGCCCAGCTCGTGTTGATCGCATCGCTTTTCGCGGTGCCGATTGGCGTTCTCTGCGCTGTTTTCCTAACGGAATTCAAGAATCATCGACTCACGGGACCGGTGAGGTTTATCGCCGAGATCCTGGGCGGCGTGCCGTCGATCGTCATCGGTATTTTCGCGTATGCCGTGCTGGTACGTCCGCCCTGGACGGCCTATCCTGGGTTTTCCGCGTGGGCCGGTATCTTTGCCCTGGGAATCATGATGCTTCCCGTGGTTATCCGCACGTCCGAGGAAGCGATCAAGATGGTGCCAAACTCGCTGCGCGAGGCCAGCTATGCTCTGGGTGCTTCCCAATGGAATACGATGGCGCGTGTCATTTTGCCCGCCGCCTTGCCGGCCATCATTACGGGTGTCTTGCTCTCGATGGGTCGCATTGCCGGCGAGACCGCGCCTCTCATTCTGACTTGTCGCGGCTCGAATTACTGGCCTGGGTCGTTGGGCGACCCAATGCCATTCCTGCCGGGCTATATCTACGAGTACGCGAAGAGTGCCGACAAAGAGCAGCAACGCCAGGCCTGGGCCGCCGCCCTTGTGCTGCTCGGTGTGGTCTTGTTCTTGAACGTCGCCATTCGTTTGATGTCCGGCAAACGCATCGTTGCCGCCAGCAGGGCGGGGTGAATTGCTTATTGGGTTCGACTTGTTCACTGACGGGAAATGTTTACACACATCCGACACGATTGCTACGCGGGCTGAAGCATTGGCATAGAGCAAAGATCCGTCTTGCCGTGCCACTCGTGTGCGATGCCGCGCATGAGCAAAGCGGAATCGAATTCGATCGATCCCTTTGGGAAACGAGACTCATCGTCAAAATAACTGGAACGCACCTCTTCGACCGCGAGCGGTTCCATTCGCCAATTGAGACACTTCAGTTCCAACCCCTGGAAGAGCGACGGATCCGAGGTCGCTGAATACCCCAGTGAACCTGCTTGAAAGAACGCCGAAGCATCATCAAGCGAGTGGAATACCGACGAGGTCGGTAACCGATCCGCCCGATAGCTGCGAACCGACATGTTGGTGACGCCATCGTCACTGTGAAGTGCGACGTCGAAACGATCCAAGGATTCGCTGACCGTGAAACTCGCATGGTGGTGAATGCCCGGGAAGAGCCGGCCGCCCGCCAATGAGTTGAGCCGAGAATTGGTATCGCGTCTCCGGACGTAGACTCCCTCACGAACTTCGCCATCGTCATCCCATTCAACAGCCGTTCGATGGGCGGCATTCTCCGACGATATTCCGAGCCATGACGGAATAAACTTGGGCCGAACTTTCTTGAGGCGGATCAAGCAAATCCCAATCATTCCAAACCCACGAACGAGTTTAGGCCGAAAAGGAGCCGGCAGGAGCGGCACCAAAACGCTCGGATCCACGTGGTAGTTGACCAGAATGCGACGATCGATGATGCCGTGGACGACAGGAATCTTCATGGTGCGACTCCGAGAAGGGAAGAGCAACACTCTGCTGTGTGGCCATCGGTCGCCTTCACTCCCAATTTACCAGATCGATCCAAGAAATCCCGTAGAATGAGCAGCGATTTGCCGTATCTCATTCCGCACCCGGTATTCGACGTGAGACGTTCAAGCCACGACAAGGAAACCGCACGATGCAGGCCCGGTTACGTTTCATTTCCGTGGCAATTATCCTCGTCAGCGCTGCCATGTTGATCGTATCGTTCGCCACGGCGGAAGGCGGCGGCCGAACGCGTTTTGGCAACGATCTTGGGGCTGACCATGCCGGGTTTTACACGGCGGGGTGGATGCTCAACCATCATCGTGGGGTCGATCTCTACGACAACGATTTTCAGGACCGTATTCACCATCAGCTTCATCCGCATCTGGAACCGGAAAAGACGCTTCCGTATTTGCACCCGCCATTCGTGGCCGTCGCGTTTCGACCGTTCGCGATGTTGCCGTACTCTTGGTCATTCGCGATATGGTTGTTCGTTTCACTTGCCCTTTATCTGTTAGGCGTGCTCGTCGCTTTGCGATCGACAAGTCTAACATCGCAGGAACGACTGACGGCCATGTTGGCCGCTCTTGCATTTGAACCTTTCGTGATGGAGTGTTGGCAAGGCGGCCAACTGTCGGCACTGGGGTTCTGCTGCTTTTCGATCGCCGTCTCGCTCGATCTTGCGGGAAAGCGATTCGCCTCGTGACTGATCCTCGGTATCTGCCTTTACAAGCCGACCTTGCTGGTTGTGGTCGTCCCGTTTCTGCTGGTGACAAGCCATTGGCGAACGCTACTCGGATTGACGATAACTGGAATCGCCCTTGTATTGATCTCCATCGCCTGCACCGGTTGGGACGGCACGATGGCGTTCGTCAATAAACTTCTCGGCTTTTCTCGGGACGCCACGGCGGCCAGCCCACTTGAATTGAAGACCTGGAAGTACGTTGACTTGAACGCGTTCACGCGCCTGCTCGTCGGTCCGGACCTCATGCAAAAATTGCTTTTTGCGGGGCTTGCACTCCCAGCGTTGATGTGGATACTGATTCGCGCCTATCGGACCGAGACGAACGACCCAGGTCAGTGTCGCTTGGCCTGGGCAAGCGTCTTGCTGGCGACACCGGTCATCAATTTGTATGTCGGCATGTACGATAGTGTGCTGGCAGTCCTTGGAGCGTTATGGCTTGTCGATGGCACGCGTTCCGAGCGGCCCATCGAAACTCGCTGGTGGCTAGTCGCCTTGCTCATCGCGCCGTGGATTACCCAACCGCTCGCGAAGTCGATTCATTTTCAGGTTTATTCGCTCGTATTAATCGGCGTGGCTTTGTGGGGTTGCCGACTGGGTGGACCAAAGAACCTGGATACAGGTGATGGGCCGTAATCGAATGCCATGCCCGGTTAGGTAGTTTTAAGTCGAAATCCGCTTTGCCCAGTTACGCGTTTGCTCGCCGTCGAAACACTCGCCGAACCCGGATCGCGGCAAGCCCGTCGAGACCCGCCAGCAGTAAGACTTTACCCATCGAGAAATCGTGCCCGAAGGTGACTTCGTGTTGCTCTTCGTTGTCCAATCGATTCGGTTCTTCCTTCGGCGAACCCATCATGAACTTCTTCCCCTTGGCATTGATCTTGATCATCTCCAACTTGACGCAGTTGCCAAGGTCGTAGGTGGTATCTTCGCTTTTGACGATTGGCTGCGCGAGAGGGTCGGCTTTCTTGCCTTCGATGGGTCAGTCCTGGGTGGCAACGACCCGGAAACCGACGAGGTTGCTGCGGACGCTCGGCAAGTCGGGGTTGCGGCTCGCCGACCGGCAGTAACGGGCTCCGTCGTTCTGGGAACCACCGCGCAGAACACGCATGTCGATTAGTTGTTTGACCTTCTGAGCCGTCCCATCTGTCGGGGCGTCTTTGTATTCGCCGAAAAAATCCTCGCATCATTCGTAGACGTTGCCGTGCAGGCCATAAAGTGCAATCGCAAGCCGCAATTTATGGGTGGGTTGGAAACCTGGCGTGGCTTCCGCTGAATCACAAATCTCGCACTTGTTCTATCACCCGATAAACAGACTCCCATCCACCGGGTACATCGGACACCGGCTTCCTGCTCCCAAATACATACAAGACTACATCCGGCGAAACCGTGAGCCTGGACACATCGTTCTCTGGAACCGTTAATTGTTCAATAAAAACCATCGGTTTGCCTTGAAAAAACGGCCATCTTGGAACGGTCGTGCGTTCAATCCAAACCGGGGGCCTCGTCACAAAAAGGAAGTGCTTCTTAAACTCTTGCTTAATCCACTCTCGCTTGTTCTTGGGATTTCCTGCTGCAAGGTATTGCTGGTAAATTGACAGTCTGAAAGTTCGGTCTTCGTCGTCATTGATTGACGCAGACACTTCCTTTTCAGCAACCGAGGCAATCATGCCACAGAACTTCAGTTCCTCCACGTCGAATGCCATTGACAGTCCCCTTCAATACGGGTTAGTCCATAAATTCTTTTTTCTTGCCCTGTATCATCTGTCCGCTACATCTTCCCATGCATGTCGCGCAGGCCGAAATCATTCGGTTTAAATGTGCCGACACTGGCTGTTTCTTTCAGGAACGGCCCTTTCTCGATCGTGCCGTACGGATAGTTCCCATTGCAATTCGCTTGCATGCCGTTCATTTCCTTGCCGAAGTGAAACGGCGTTGTCGTCCCGGCCCGACATGCGTATTCCCACTCCGATTCGCTTGGCAGACGGAACGTCACCTTGCGGTCCTTAAAGCGAACATTTAGCTTCTTGCAAAAATCCTGCGCGCCATCCCATGTGACTTTTTCGACTGGGTTCTTCGCGCCCTTAAAACGCGAAGGATTATCGCCCATGATCGCTTCGTACTGCTCCTGCGTCACTTCGTATTTTCCCATCGAGAAATCATGGCCGAAGGTTACTTCGTGTTGTTCTTCCTGAATGGATCGATCTCGCTCTTCCTTCGGCGAACCCATCAAGAACTTCTTTCCCTTGGAGTTGATCTTGATCATCTCCAACTTGACGCCGTTGCCGAGGTCGTAGGTGGTTTATTCGCCTTTGGTGATTGGCTGCGCGGGAGGGTCGGCTTTCTTGACTTCGATGGGTTCGTCCTGGGTGGCAACGACCCGGAAACCGATGCCCTCGACGCGGATTAATGGCGTGATGATGAAGCGGAGCGCCGACCGGCAGTACTGAGGAGGGATGAACCAAGTGCCACCGCGAAGAACACGATTGTCGTTAGGTGTTTTAACCTTCTGGGCAGTTCCGTCCGTCGGGGCAATTTTGTATAGTCCCCAATAATCCTCGCACCACTCGAAGACGTTTCCGTGCATGTCGTACAGCCCGAAATCATTCGGCTTGTAAGTGCCGACACTGGTTGTTTCTTTCAGGTACGGACCCTTCTCGGCCGTGCCGTATGGAGTGTTTCCATCGCAATTCGCTTGCTTGCCATTTAGCTCCTTTCCGAAGTGAAACGGCGTCGTCGTTCCGGCCCGACACGCGTATTCCCATTCCGCTTCGCTTGGCAGACGGAACTTCGCTTTCCCTTTCACCTTTTCGTTCAGTTTTCTGATGAACTCTTGCGCGTCGTTCCACAGTACCTTTTCCACCGGTCGATTAACACCCTTGAACTGGGCAGGATTATAGCCCATGATTGCCTCGTACTGTTCTTGCGTCACTTCGTATTTGCCTATCGAGAAATCATGGCCGAAGGTGATTTCGTGTTGCTCCTCGAAATCGCCATTTGGCCGCCCCTCTTCTTCCTTCGGCGATCCCATCAGGAACTTCTTTCCCTTGGCGTTGATCTTGATCATCTCCAGTTTCACGCCGTTGCCGAGGTCGTAGGTGGTTTCGTCGCCTTTGGTGATTGGTGGAAGGAGTGGGTCGGCTTTATTGATTTCAATGGGTTCGTCCTGGGAGGCAACCAACCGGAAGCCGAAGTTGAAACTGCTGATATCCGCCGTGCTGATGTAGCGACACGCCGAGCGACAATCGCGAACAAAGTAGTTCCAGACGCCGCCACGGAGAGCGCGATAATCGTTTGATTGTATTGATCTTTGCGCCGTCCCATTTTTCGGGGCATTCTTGTAGTCCCCGTAGTAATCCTCACACCATTCCGCGACGTTGCCGTGCATGTCGTACAAGCCGAACTTGTTCGGTTTGTATATGCCTACTAGTTTTGTGCCGACATCAATAGTGACGCCGAAATGCGCGTCGTCACTTGTAAGCGAATTGCCAGTGTTGTAAGCCGTCGTCGTTCCCGCCCGACACGCATACTCCCACTCCGCTTCGCTCGGCAATCGGAATTTTGCATTGCCCTTCATCCTATCGTTTAGCTTTTTGATGAAGTCTTGCGCGTCATTCCACAATACTCTTTCGACCGGCCGTTTCGGCCCCTTAAACTGGGAGGGATTCTTGCCCATAATCGCTTCATACTGCTCTTGCGTCACTTCGTATTTGCCCATCGAGAAATCGTGGCCGAAGGTGACTTCGTGTTGGTCTTCGGGATCGAATGTTTGGAACGCAGCGCGATTCGGCTCTTTCTTGGGCGAACCCATCATGAACGTCTTCCCCTTGGCGTTGATCTTGATCATCTCCAGTTTCACGCCGTTGCCCAAGTCGTAGGTGGTTTCTTGACCGTGGACGATTGGTTGCTGGACTTCGATTTTTGGAACATCTTTCTTCGGCGGATCGGTTTCGGTGTTGAGGGCTATCTTCGGTTCTTCTTTCTTCACTTCGGAATCGGTAGGGGTGGGCTTTTTGCCGGGGAGCAAGGTGATGGCGAGAACGATGGCACCGAGCAGGGCGGCGATGCCGGTGGGGATGAACCAGCGTGGGCGCTTGCCTTGGCGAGCCACGTCGCGCAAGCGCGTGGAGCCTTCGGACGTCAACGACTCTACTCGCTTACGTGGGGCGGGGGATTTCGCGCGACTCTCCGAAGACTCCGAGTCGCGGCTAAACGGGGGGCTGCCTGAACCACTTCCGCGGCCGAGTTCGGGCGATCTTCCGGCTTCTTGGCCAGCAAACGATCGACCAGGTTGATCAATCCCGGTGACACCTGCGGATTGATGCCGCTGATTGATGGATGCGGATCGAATGACAACGCTTTTAGCACCGCTATCGTGTGCGGACCGGTGAAGGGTAAACGGCCGGTCACCAACTCGAAAAGGACGACCCCCAAGCTGAACAAGTCGGTGCGTTGATCGACCTCCATCCCGGCCGCCTGTTCGGGCGACATGTAAGACGGGGTTCCAATCACCGCGCCCGAGTGCGTCAATTTCGCTTCTTCGCCGGAATCTCGGGCCAGGCCGAAGTCGAGAATCTTCACACGGCCCTTGGGAGCTTCCAGCCAGATGTTCGCCGGCTTGATATCGCGGTGGATCAGGCCCTTGGCGTGTGCGGCTTGCAGGCCTTCCGCAACCTCACGGCCGATGCGCATGGCCGCCGCAAGGGAGACGGACTTTTTCTCTTTCAGATAACCGTCGAGCGGTGCCCCTTGCAAAAACTCCATCGCGATAAAGGGAATGTCGCGATCCTGTCCAACATGATGAATCGTTACGACGTGATCGTGGTGGATTCGCGCGGCGGTGCGGGCTTCGCGAAGAAATCGCTCGCGAGCCTGCTCGTTCCGTGCATGCCTCGGCAACATGATCTTCAGTGCGACCGGCCGCAGCAAATTGATGTCCTCGGCCAGCAACACCATCCCCATGCCGCCCGCGCCGAGCTTCTTCAGAATGCGAAAATGCCCGAGCCGGCCAAGCTCTCCCGGTTTTTCCGGAGGCGCGAATAGTGACTCGATGTCGATGCCATCACTGTCAAGGACTTGGCCCGCGTTCGTGTTCTGATTGACGTAGGATGCGGTGGGTGTCGATACAGGCGAATCGACAATCTTGCGGATCGGTTCGATCTTCGGATCAACGGGCTCGGACATGGCGACGGTCTCCGGAAATTCGGCTTCCGAATAGCTTAATCGGTCGATGGTAGAATGAGAAGGGATAAGCGAGGGACCGAGCACATGCTCGCGGTTGCCGACAAGCTTCGATCACGGACATTCGTTGCACCGCGGTGATTCTTCGGTACGGAGATTTTGTTCGATACGCTACTCTTTCGTTTCAAAAGGGCCGGAATTCGTCGCAAAACGCCTGAAATAAATTGCAAAACGACCCGAATGCGTTGCAAAACGGCACTTTTTCATTTCAAAACGACCGGAATGCGTTGCAAAATCGGGCCATGCGTTGCACCAGGGGGTCCGAAAATGATGCAATGAATGGTGAATGCATCCGCGCCCCATCCATCGTGTTGAGGGGTCCATCTCGGCGCAATTCGCTGCTTGACACTCGGACTTCGTTCGGAGGCAATTTTCGGGCAGCTATTTCGGCGATTCCACGGCGTCTTGCTGAAACCGCAAGGCATACACGAGCGATTGCGTCTGATTGCCGGATCCCAGGACCAGATATACCAGTTCCCGCGCGGGATCGTAAACCAGGGCCCGATTTTGACCGCGAGCCACGGATGGCGCGACGCCAGGTGGTGCCGCGATTGCGATTCGCTGCCAGGCGTTGTCCGCGCAGCGATAGACCCAGAGGGCAGGGCCGGCTTCTTTCCCTGGTGCCGGCCCGTAGGTGAGCAGAACGTCGTGCTTGGGCAAGTAGACCATCTCGCGATGGCATTCGGGCGGCACATCGCCCGAGCCACGTGCCAGGCGCGGTTCGAGGTTCTGCCATTTTTTCGTTTTGAAATCGAAAGCCCAAAGCTCATCCCGCTTGTCGCCGCCGCCGTGCAAAATCAGCCGATCGCGTTTGCTATCTTGTGCCAGGCTCGTCATTTCATAAAGGTTCTGCGGGCTCTGCTGCGGTTCGCCGAGACGTTCCCATTTCTTCGCCGTCGAGTCGTAGCGAAAGACCGCGTTATCCACCGGGGGATCTTTGGGCGACCAGGGCAACATGTAACCAGAATCTTTCAACCGTGCGGGCCAATCGACATTGACGCCCATGATGCCGTGCTTCGTCGTGACGAGCGTATCGAGATGGGCCGGCGCGGGGCCGACGATCTCCCACTTGCCGTTCTCCGGATCGAAAGTCCAGGTGGCGTATTTGCTGTAGGTGGTCGGTGGTTTCACCTTGGCATCGATGCGCGCACGCGGCTCACCCGGGTAATCACGCAACGTTTCCGGCAGGTAGCCCGTCGTCAGCAGAATGGGCCGCACGGCGATCATCTTGCGGCAGGTCGGATCGTAGGCGAAGATGCGGCGACCGTGTTCGGTCCACGGGTTGCCGGCAAAGGTGACGCCCGCCAGTCGAACGCCGCGCGCCCATAGACGGTGCGGATACTCGGGATGCTCTTCGCTGCCGATCCAGGTGTGATTCGCCACGTCGTAGGCATCGACATCGCTGCCGCCGTACCCGCAATGCCCGCCGCCCCAGATGAGGATTCGGCCGCGATGCGAATCGAACGTCGCCGAGCCCCAGGTGCGAACCGGCGCGAAACGCGACGGATCAGGCAGCGGCATCCATTGATTCGCCGGCATTTTCTTGAGGCGTTCGTCCTGCTCTTTCACGCGTGTCGTATCCACTTTGTAACCGATCCCGCTTTGGCCCACCGGACGCTTCGGCATGGCCGCGTGTTTCACCGGTTTATCGTTGAGAACTTCGATCTTGTCACCAACTTGAAATACGTAGGTCGATCGAGCGGAATAGAGCACATCGCAGTTCCGCCCGTGTCCGGGGGCGCGATCGTTGGCGACAAGTAGGAGCATCTGCCGATCGGGATCGAAGTCCGCGTTGAGGTACGCAGCCGTCGGCACATCGCCCTTGAGACGCTGCCAGGTTTCCTTCCCCGCATCGAAGGCCCACAGATCGCGCAAGTTGTCGTTGTTGAATCCACTGCCAACGAGCACTTGGCTGGTTTTGGGGTTATACACCGTGAAATGTCCCGCGCGCGGCGGCGGACCGGCGACGTTCGCTTCACGCCATTTGCGTGTTTTCAGATCGAAGATCCAAGTATCGGCCAGGTAGTGGCTTTGCCCGTCGCCGCCGAATGCCACGAGCACTTGATTCTTCGTATCGGTGACTAGCCGATAGTACATCCGCGGTGGGGGTTGCGTCTTGCTCGGATGCCGACGCCAATTCTTCTGGGCGAAGGAATAGATCCAGGTATCGGTGTAACCAACGAGTCGGCCGTCGTCGCGTTTCTCGGCCACATGGCCGCCGCCGAATAGCACGATCTCGTTGTGCAACGGATCATAAGCCAGCGAGCCGCCGAGCACCGGTGGCGGTGACTGCGCCGGCGCGAGGTTGCGCCAGCGGCGCTCGGCGACATCGTACGCCACCGTCAAACCACCGGTGAAATAGATCAGCGATTTCGTGGGTGGATGAAAAACAACCTGATCGAACGAGATATTGAGATCGGGCCGTGCCTCGGTTTGGCCGAAAGCTTCGGGTGCTCGAAAGAGGCTGCGCTCGCTGCCGGAGGTCAGCCCGTGATAGCAGCGCGGTACGAAATAGAGGGGTTTCGTTCTCGCCGCCTGCTTGGCCCATTCGCCCGAAACGTGGTTGCGCCATTCCTTCTTTTCAAAATCGAAGCCAACGACGTCGTGTTCCGGCAACGGCATCGCGGGGTTCTCTTGCGGGAACTCTGGATCGGCATCCATGAAACCCCAGAGGAGAAATGTCTTCTCGTGGGGGACAAAGCGCACGGCACCGCCGCGTCGGGCACCCGTGTTGTCTTTGCGACTCAGGACGAAACTTCCCTCAGCCCAACAGGGGAGCGGCCAAAGGATCACGATGAACAGACCCAATATGCTCGAGGTTTTCATCCGTTCTCTCCCTGTCAATTTCGGTTAGCGCGAGCGCTCGGTGCGGGAATATTCCATCCATTCGTCCGAAGTCCAGCGAGCGGCATCCTTGCCCAGCAAACGCTCGACGATCCGCAACGCCCCATCGATGCCCGCCGTGACTCCGGCCGTGGTGATAATTTTGCCGGAATCGACAAAGCGTTTGCTCTCGACGACCTTACACTTGGGGGCGACCTTCTTCAGTCGCTCGATTCCCCAGTGGTGGGTGGTCGCCTCGATATCGTCGAGCAGACCCGTCTGGGCCAGCAGCATCGCGCCGAAACAGACGGACATCACGATCTCAGCTTCTTTGGCGGTTTTCTTGATCCAATCGCGGCCGGCTTCTCCCACGGCTGCCATGTTTCCGCCGGGCACGACGAGAATGTCGGCCTTCGGGGCCGTGGTGTAATCGAAATCCGGAGTGACCGTGATGCCGCCCATGGTCTTGAGTGGCTTCGTCGAATCGGCGACGGTCACCACCCGAAACGCCTTACCCTCTGCCGCGACGATAAAGACTTCCGCGGGGCCGGCGAAATCGAGCAACTCGACGCCGTTAAACAGGAGGATCGCCACCGTTTTCAACTTGGTCTTCTCCTTCAATGGTTCCGCCTTTGCCGTCGGCGGCTCGGCCGCGAAAGCAAGACCGGCCGCCAGGAGCGTGGTCAAAAGTGCCAAGCGAATCGTTTGCATCTTGAACCTTTTCTTTTCGATTACGATCACCGGCTTCGATGATGGGCGATGGCAAGTCACGAGCATAAGCGTCCTGCTTCCTGGATGAAACAGGAAGGAAAATTGACACAACTTATGTGTATCCGCCGTTTCCTCATCTGACTCGCATCGGTGAGCAAAAGTTCTTTGATTGTCGTTGTGTCATCTGGTGCTTTTGCAACCCGGATTTTCCTCTTGAGCGGATTCCAACCCACGCTATAGTCCCCCGCCAGAACGAACAAACAGGTTGGATCGAGGGGGTAGCCATGCGGGGTATCTGGGGATTGATGGCGCTGGTATTCACCGTTACGGGATTGGCCTGCAACGATAAGCCAAGGCGTATTTTGCGCCAACCTCCCAAGCAGATTTACGATCTACCACCGGAATCCGAGGAGTTTAGTAAGCCTCCAACTTATCCGGAAGAGAAGAAGAACGGCTTGCAGCCGATGCAGAAGAAGAGTGGAGGTCCCCCAATGGGCGGGATGGGGGGGCCGGGAGGTCCCGGTGGGGCCGGACCAGGGGGTCCTGGCGGACTCGGCGGCATCTAAACTCACCCGTGAAAAAATGAGACGGACCGGCAAAATATGCCGGTCCGTCCGCATTTAACGGCGTCGTCCAACGACCCTGCCGATCTTGCCGAT
>JAIOQJ010000366.1 GCA_021413475.1 Planctomycetota bacterium
TGCGTTTTCAGGCCCCGGTCGCAGCCAACGCGAATTGGACGGCCGCTTATGACTAGGGTTTGAAAGAGTTCCGAAACCGGATCGTGAAAATCCGTAAAGGCGGGTAATTTTTCCTGGCCTTCGCAGCTTTTCACGGTCAGAATTAAAGGGGTCAGGCGTCAAACCTTGACGGCTCGCAAGTTCTGTCGACAAATTTAAGCCCCATGTGAGTTTTCTTCATGATGCGGCTTTTGTGAAGAGTCGGCGGGATTTACGAGAATGAGGACATTTTCGACCCTAGAATATTCAAGGGGCGAGGATCTCCTTCCTACCTCAAAAGGGATGGCCGTACGACGCGGCTTCATTCCGCAAGTTGACCGTTTGGTTTCCGAGATTCGACCTTCGTTTTCAGGGGAAAACGGAACCGAATCTTCTCATCCCGGAAGTGCCATGAGTCAGAATCAAATCGCTGCCCGTTCCAACATGGTGATCCTTGAGGCCCAATACCAGCTATGGCGCCAAGATCCCTCCCAAATTGAGGAGTCGTGGCGCCTGTTCTTTGAAGGCTTCGAGTTGGGAGTTTCCCAGGAGCCTGTCGGCCCCGTTGGAAACGCCCAGCAAACCTTCATCGTTCAGATCATCAACACATACCGCCGGCTCGGGCATTTTCAGGCCCAGCTCGATCCGCTCAGTCCTGCCCCCGGCCCGGTCGCTCAACTCGACTTCGCCAACTTCGGCTTCACTCCCGCTGACCTCGACCGCACCTACGACACCAGCTTTTTCCACGGCCTGCAACAGGGCACGTTGCGGCAGTTGATCGAAGCCTTGAAAGATACGTACTGCCGGACCATCGGCGTCGAGTATATGCACATTACCGATCCCGAGATCCGCGATTGGCTCCAGCGCAAAATGGAGCCCCGGCATAACATGCCCGACATGCAGCGCCGCGACCGTGTCGGCATCCTCATGGAGCTGCATTACGCCGAGTTGTTCGAAAAGTTCTTGCACACGAAGTTTCAGGGGCAGAAACGCTTCTCGCTCGAAGGCGCCGAAACGCTGATTCCGGTCATGAACTCGATCATTGAGTTGTGCGCGGACAATGGCTCCCAGGAAATCGTCATCGGCATGGCCCATCGCGGCCGACTGAATGTTCTCGCGAACGTGCTCAACAAGCCATATACCGACATCTTCACCGAGTTCGACGAAAACTATCTGCCCAATTCGATGATGGGCGACGGCGATGTGAAGTATCACCTCGGCTTCTCGCATCAACGCGCCAGCCGCAAGGGCAACAAGATTCAGATGACGTTAACGCCCAACCCCAGCCATCTCGAGGCCGTCAATCCGGTCGTCGAAGGCCGCGTGCGGGCCAAACAACAACATCTCGGCGATACGGAACGGGCCAAGGTGATTCCGCTCATCCTGCATGGCGACGCCGCCATCGCGGGCCAGGGACTGGTCGCGGAGACTTTGAACCTGAGCCAGCTTCACGGTTACAAAACCGGCGGCACGATCCATATCGTCGTCAACAATCAGATCGGCTTCACGACGCGGCCCTCCGATGGCCGGTCGACGCGGTACTGCACCGATGTCGCCAAGATGCTCGAAGTGCCGATCTTCCACGTCAACGGCGAAGACCCGGAGGCGTGCCTTTACATCGCCCAGCTCGCGGTCGAGTTTCGACAAAAGTTCAAGAAAGACGTCTTCATCGACATGTACTGCTACCGCAAATGGGGCCACAACGAAGGCGACGAACCCTCGTTCACGAGCCCTGTCATGTACAACAAGATCCAGGATCACAAGAGCCCCAGTCAGGTCTATACCGACCATCTCGTCAATGTCGGCGACATGACGCGCGAAGAGACCGACGCCCTGATCCTCGAGTTCCGCAACAAGCTCGAAGCCGCGCTCACGGAAGTCAAGCAGGCGCCGCACTATGTCGGCACCACCTCCTTCGGCGGCCACTGGAAAACGCTCAGCCACAATTTCTCGACCGCCAAGGTCGAAACGGGCGTGACGTACGACAACCTTGTGCGAGTGGCCGAGTGTCTGGGGACGGTGCCGGCCGACTTCAATCTGCATCCCAAGATGGTGTCGCTGCTGGAAGGCCGGTATCGCGACGTGAAAGAATGCCGGCCCATCGCCTGGGGCCTGGGCGAATCGCTCGCCTTCGGCACGCTCCTTTTGGAAGGCAACGACATCCGCATGAGCGGACAGGACAGCCGCCGCGGCACGTTCAGCCATCGTCATGCGTACGTGTACGATTTCAAGACCGAGAAGCAGTACGCTCCGCTGCAAAACCTCGATCCCAAACAAGGATCGTTCTCGATTTTCGACAGCTTGCTCTCGGAAGCCGCGGTGCTAGGTTTCGAGTTCGGGTATTCGATGGCGTCGCCGCATACGCTGGTGATGTGGGAAGCGCAGTTCGGCGATTTCGTCAACGGCGCCCAGGTCATTATCGATCAGTTCATCGCCTGCTCCAGCAGCA
>JAIOQJ010000367.1 GCA_021413475.1 Planctomycetota bacterium
AAATCCGCCCGCAAGCGGAGTTTTTCAGCAGCCTGCTAGGGTGCAGGCACCAGCGTCGTGTGCCCCGCTTGAATCACCTGCGGGGCTTCGCCTTTGTATTTCGGCAGATCCTTCTTGGGATCGCGAACGATCTTGCCGAGCACAATGGCTTTGTCGCCAACCTTGGCGCCGTCTTCTTCCAAGCTCTTGGTCGTCACAATTGGCAGCGTAAAGAGAGTGCCGTTCTGGCGAGTGACTTCGATCGTCATTTCCTTGGTTGCGCCCAAGTCCTTGAAGTCCTTAATCACGCCGCCGACCGCGATTCCTTCTTCCGTCGCGCCATCGGCTAGTCCGGGATCGGCGAAGACGGCGAGCATGACCAGCCGCGCGCCGTTGCCTGTCATTTTCATCGCCAGCTCATCCTTGATGAGCGAGACCTTGTCGGCGTTCTCCGCTTCCATCATGTCCGCTTCCGCGCAAAGTTTGCCCAGCTGAGCAGCAGCCTCATACAAATCCTTGAACTTCTGTTTACGCACGGATGATTCTTCGCTGACCGATGCGTCGAAGTCTTCACGCTTGCTCACAGCTAAGGCATAGGCCGTGGTGATGTCGGAAGTGTTCACCGGCGGCTTCGCGTTCGGATCGACTGGTTTCGGCATCGGCGGGGTGAAGTCGACTGGCTTGTCGACCATCGGTTTGACTGGTACCGGCTTCGGATTGAGCGGATCGTCGATCATGACTTCTGGCTCGGGCGGAATGGCGGGAGCGCCACCTGGATCGAGCGGATCCACGGCAGGCTTGATGTCATTCGGATCGAGACCTTTGAACTTGTCGCCGGTATCGAAAACGCTGCCGTTGCTCTTTTTGTTCTTCACGACATCCGGCACTGGTGGCGCCTTGGAGTTGCCGCCGTTCTTGGCGATATCGGATCCCTTGCCGTTGGCGCCTCCCGAGGGAGTGCTGCCGCGATACTTTTCTGGGACGACCGAGGGAACATACTTGGCAACGATCGGTCCCATTGAGAAGGGATCTTGATCCATCAAGTACCAGGCGATCGGATTGAACAGAGCGAACGCCCCGATGCCGCCGAGCTCCACTTGAATGATTTGGCTCAGGGCGCCACCGCCCGATTTCTTTTTGGGACGAGCCCCCGCTTTCACGCCGGTGCGCGGCATCGCGGGGGCATCGCCGACGGCTGGCGAGCTATCGAACACGCCGCCCATTGCGGGGGCCGCGTCGCCGGCCACTTTGTATTCGGGCTCGCCGTAGCCACCGACGTCGGCGTCGGGGCCAGCATCGAGCACAATGAGCATTGGCGGCATCTTGGCCAACGCTTCCGACAAAGTGTATTCATCGCGGCAGAGCGGGCAACGGACGCGAGCTTGCGGCGAAATGCGGGCTGGCAGCGTGACTTCGTCCCGGCAACGGGGACAGGCGACGATCGACATAATCAACTCCCATCGGCAGTTCGCGAACTGGGTACTCCCAGTAACAACACGGGGTACTCCCAGCAACAACTTTGCTGCCGATGCTGACAACTTGGTAAGACAAGCGCGCCGACGCCGGAAAGGTGGACGGCGGCACAGCCCAAAAGAGCTACTGCTAATTTAAACTCCCGGCACACCGTTCGGCTAGCATTTGTGGCAGAAAGGGAAGAGATGCTGGGCCAATTTGGTTGGCAGCGGTGCGAATACCCGAATAACGCAGTTGGTCTTAGATTTTGGGTAGCTGAAGTCGTGAGACTTCAGAAAACAACCTCAAATCCGGCCACAAACCGCACTCTCACGAGTTCGGCTACACCTTGAAACTCGTTCGATAACTGGCAAAAAACCATGCTCGATTTCTTTTGGCAACTTCCTCAGCAGCCGCCGATTTCGCAGGCCGAAGTGAATTCGGGAGCCGCCAGGCGAGAGATCCAGGATCACCATGCCAGACTGCGTGACCTGGAGCAACAGCTCGAGCGAGTGACCCTCGTCTCGCAAGCCCTTTGGGAATTGCTCCGCGATCGCAGCGGGATAACCGAAGATCAACTCGTCGACAAAATCACCGAAGTCGACCTGCGCGACGGCACGAAAGACAATCGACTGTCCCCGCGCGTCGTCGCCTGCCCCAAGTGCGAACGAAATATCACCACGCGGCATCAAAGGTGCATCTATTGCGGTTCGGCGGTTACCAAGGAACACATTTATCAATAGCGTTTTACGCTCAAGGGGAGAAACAACCATGCCGCGGATTCTGATCATGGCCATTCTGCTGTTGGTCACTGGCGTTGCCCAGTTGCCGGCCCAGGGGCGCGGTAAACCAGCGCCACCACCTTCGCGATACACCTACACGCTGAAGGTGGATGAAAAATCGCTGCCGGCCGGCGTGAAATTTCGCGAATCGAGCGATACCGGGCCGCCGCGATTGTTCATCTCGAATGCGAGCGACAAGCCGCTGGTCATCGACGAGCGGTTTCAGAACAAGGTGCTGGTGAGTGGCGCCAAGCTGATGAACGGCAAGGTTTATCACTACTTTCCCACGGGTGTCCCGATGGAAGGTAAGACGCATCTCAAGGGTTGGCAGGCTCCATTCGGCGATATTCCCGAAACGATCTTGCGCCTTCCCACCGATCCCGAAAAGATCGCCGCAGGCCGTGAAGCGGGATTAGGAACTGAACTTCCCAAGCCAGAGCCGTTTTCAATTCCTGCCAATTACGACGACAAGCCGCATGCGATCATTGGCGAAGTTCACTATCAGCTCAACAAGGCCTACGACGAATTTCATCAGAAGCCGTAGTAACTTCGGTAGCTGAACTCG
>JAIOQJ010000368.1 GCA_021413475.1 Planctomycetota bacterium
AGGTGTGCTTGTATAGATAGGCCATCACCAGTTCGGGGTCCGTCCCGGGCTTGACATCGAGCGCGATCCGCAGGCCGACATCTTCGTTCGTTTCGTTGGTCTGCCCGGTCAATTGAGGGATCTTGCGCCCTTCGATAATCGCGCCGATCTCGTTCTCGAGCTTCCCCTTGTCGACGTTGTAGGGGATCGAGTTGATGATGATCTGCGGCGCTTTGGACGACGCCCCTTCGAGTTTCCATTCTCCCTGTACGCGTATGCTGCCGTTGCCCTCTTCGTAAATCTTGCGTATCGCGGCGCGATCGATGATAACCTTCCCGCCGAGCGGAAAATCCGGCCCTTTGACCCCTTTGTCCATCAATCGCGCGGTCGTGATCTCGGGTTCATCGATCAGGGCGATGCACGATCGCAAAACCTCGCCGAGATTGTGCGGCGGGATGTTCGTCGCCATGCCGACGGCGATGCCCGATGAGCCGTTGACGAGAATATTGGGGAATTGGGCCGGGAGTACCACCGGTTCTACATTGGTGTTGTCGTAGGTTGGCCGCATATCGACCGTCTGCTGGCGCAGTTCGGCCAGAAGAGCGTCGCAAACCGCACTCAGTTTGGCTTCCGTATACCGCTCGGCTGCGGGCGGATCGCCGTCCACCGAGCCGAAATTGCCCTGCCCGTGAATGAGCGGCAGGAACATGACCCAATCCTGAGCCATGCGCACCAGCGCATCGTAGGCCGCGATGGTTCCATGGGGATGGTAGTTGCCGGTGACCGCTCCGGTAATCTTGGCGCATTTGGCGGGGCGGCCCTCGAAGTGCAGCCGCAAGTCGTTGTACATCGTGTACAGAATGCGCCGTTGTACCGGCTTCAAGCCGTCGCGTACATCGGGGAGCGCGCGCGAAGTGATGACAGAAAGCGCGTAACGGATGTAGCGTTCGTGGGTTTCCTTCGAGATGGAAACGGTCTGGATGTTCTCCGGCATCGATCCTTGCGCCCCCGAATGTCCCCGCTAGTCCGGGGCTGACTGACAAAAGGCCTTTTCTCTTGGTAGGACGGCCTTCCTAGGCCGTCCTTGGTGGAACAGGACGGCCTAGGAAGGCCGTCCTACCAAGAAAAAGGCATTCCATACTTGCTTGATGCACATGGGCTGAATGACAAGAAGCCCCCGGCGGATGGCCAGAGGCTTCGATCAAGTCAAGTTTGCGAAATCCGGCTTATTTGTCAACCGATGTCCGCAGGGCCGGCGGCTTCGGATAGGCTTTCTCGATCACTTTGAGCTGAGCCTCGTAATCGCTCGGCACTTCACCGAATCCCTTGAGCTTCCAGGTGACCAGCATCGGCCGGCCGGTTGGGTCGGACCCTGCATTTAACAAAGCCTTCCGGAATTTTTCGATGGTCTTCTCGTCGAGTTCCCCCTTCTTGATGGCGATGCAAGCGTTGGGGAATACTTCCGACTGGCAGAGAATTTTCAAATTCTGAAACTGACCAGGATACACGGATTCAAAGAAATGGAATGTCGCCGAATCAACGACGGTACATGCGACTTTGTCGTCGATCACGTTCTGAATCGCTTCCGTCGCTAGAGCCGCCGAAATTTGGCCCGAGAAGGTCCCACCGTTCATGTGCAAGCCTTTTTGCTTGGCCAGGAACAATTCCGAGTAATCCCGATGAACGGGAGGCAGCGAGATCTTCTCACCTTTTAGATCCGCCATCGTCTTCGCCTTGCAATCCCATTTCACGAGGCAATACGATTGAACGGGTTGCAGAGGGATCGTCGTCATGATCGGAATCAGGTCAGGATATTTGCTGCGAGCCCAGGCGAATTCATGTCCCTGAAAGACGCCGACATGGACTTTGCCTTCGTTCATCTGTTCAGCAAGAAGCATGGCGTTTTCGGGTATCGAGACAGTTCCATCCAGGCCGGTGTTCGCCTTCATCATTT
>JAIOQJ010000369.1 GCA_021413475.1 Planctomycetota bacterium
ATCCCTGAACCAGCGCCAGTTGCGAAAGCGATATTCGTCGAATTCTTGCTTCTTCGCCGTGCCGAGGAACGACGCCCAATCGACGCTCTTCGGATCGACGCCCAGCGGGAAGCGTTTCACGCGGTTGGTGTTGCGGTTCCACGTCATGTGTACCTTGACGACGTTGCCGATCCGCCCTGCCTTGATGAGTTCGCGGGCTTTGATCAGGTGCGGCATGCTCCGCTGCTGCATGCCGATCTGCACGATCTTCTTGCTCTTGTTCTGAGCGTCGACGACGGCCTTGCCTTCCGCGAGATCGTGAGTCAACGGTTTCTCGACATAGACATGCTTGCCGGCCTCACAAGCCGCGATGGTGAGCGGTACATGCCAGTGGTCGGGCGAGCCGATCAGCACGGCATCAATGTCCTTGAGGGCCAACGTTTCTTTGAAATTCTTGGACGTGACCGCCTTCGGATCGGCCAGTTTTTGGCCTTCTGCCAGCGCGACGTCCCAGACATCGCAAAGGGCCGTCATCCGTACCTTCTCGATTTTCGCCAGTGATTTCATCAGATGCCGGCAGCGGCCGCCCGTGCCGATGCACGCGACGTTGATGGTCTCATTCGCCGCATATGCCGTGGCGACGGAGCCGACAATCGTGGACGCCGCCGCCGTGCTGGCGGAGAGAATGAAACTTCGACGGGAGAGATCGTTCATCGCATATTTCCTGAAAGTAAGAGTTTCAACGTTTCTGATTCACTTCGCCCGCTCGACAAAACACGCCACGCGAAAGCCGATGTTGTCGCCACGAAGATTCGGATCGCCGGGGTCATGGGCAACCGCCGTGCAATGAAAGGCTCCGGAGCGCCAAGAACCGCCTCGCATCACCGGGTCGCGCGTCTCGCCGGTCTTCGGGTCGCTGGGACGGTCTTCGCACCACTCCCAGACGTTGCCGAGCATATCGTATAAGCCGAAGGCATTCGGCTTCAGTTTTCCGACTGGTTGCCGGCCGCGAATGCCCGATTCGGTTTTGGGATTGGGCGTGTAGGTCACGTTGAACCACGAATAATCGGCCTGTCCTTTATCCGTATCGCCGAAGTAGCGAGTCGTGATCGTGCCGGCGCGGGCGGCCCATTCCCATTGGGCCTCGGTGGGAAGCGAATAAATACGGCCCGCTTTCTTCTCTTCAGATTGTTCGCTCAACCAAGCGCAGAAGGCCCGAGCGTCGTTCCACGAAATCGATGCGGCCGGGCGGTCGTCGGCATTGAACGCGTCCTCGGCCCCTTCAATGCGATGATCTTTCTTCCAGCGCCGGTACTGGCCGAGCGTCACTTCGGTCTCGCCAAGATAGAAGGGTTTCGCCAAACTCACCCGATACTTGCTGCCATTGGGCCCCATCTCGAAACGGCAGGCTGGGATCAAGTGAAACTTTTGGCCGATGCTGTTCGAGAAGGAAACCGGCTGATCGATGGCTTTGGCGGTGTCGTCCTGCCATTTTTTCGCAGCAGTCTCATCGAAGGGCAGGTGTGCGAACGGGATGGCCGGTTTTTTCTCTTGGGCGAGAACGATGGAGGCGATCGTCAGCAACGAAATGGATGCGAAGGATCGGTGCATCGATAAGCCCTTCTCTAGCTTTTCACTGAAGAAGCCAACTTCATTAACGCTGAGTTGACCTGTTCTTCGGCTCGGTAGTCAAATTCTAATTCACCGCAGTTCCCGCAACGAGGAATGAGGAGACCGGCGACCTCAAGCTCAATGGAGACGCCGTTGCGCACACGTGTGCATCGATAGTCCACGCTCGTGCGCACGACGGATTTGTTCCGACATCGCGGGCAGTGCCACGGAAACGGTCGTTCGAATTCACCTTGGGTCACGCGTTCGATTCCTGAAAGGTTCGGCATCAAATTGTGAAGCCGCGACGCGGAGTCTTCGGAGCGGAGCGCTTTGCTCCTCTGAGTACAGTCACGCGTTCAGGCGACACAGCGCTCCGCTCCGAAGACTCCGCGTCGCGGCTTCACGGGGAATAGACGCCAATTCCGCCGTCCAATCTCTCACCCAACCAACGCCAATCGATATCTTTCTATCATAATGTACTACGTCACTCATCGTGAAGGAGTCATCATGCGGATCATCGTCTCTTTGGCCGTGTTCGCGGGAGGTTTGTTCATGGAGTTCGAAGGCGTTGCGGCTGATCTTGTTTATCCGACGACTAAGCGGATCGAGCAATTCGACACGTATCACGGCGTCAAGGTTGCCGACCCGTATCGCTGGCTAGAAGACGACGTCCGCAAGTCCGAAGAAGTGAAAGCCTGGGTCGAGGCCGAGAACAAAGTCACGAACGCGTTTTTGCAAGCAATTCCCCAACGCGAGGGGATCCAGAAACGACTCACGGAGCTCTGGAACTACGAGAAGTTTACTGCCCCTTCCAAGATCGGCGGCCGGTACTTCTACCGCAAGAATGACGGGCTCCAAAATCAGTCGGTGCTTTACGTGATGGACAAGCTCGACGGCGAGCCGCGCGTCCTGATCGACCCGAACACCTGGAGTAAGGACGGCACGATTGCCCTGGGGAGCACCGCGGTCAGTCCGGACGGCAAGTATCTTGCCCACGGCGTTTCCGAGGCCGGTTCCGATTGGGAAACCTGGCGCGTGCTCGATGTCGCCACTGGCAAACCGATGGCGGATGAACTGAAGTGGGTGAAATTCAGCGGGGCTTCGTGGTCGGCCGACGGACGGGGATTTTTCTACAGCCGTTACCCGGAACCGAAGAAGGACGAGCAATTCACCTCGCTCAACAAGAATCAGCAGTTGATGTACCACCGCATCGGCACGCCGCAGAGCGACGATGTGCTCGTTTACAAACGGCCCGACCAACCCGATTGGGGTTTCTCGTCTACGGCCACCGACGATGGCCGATATCTCGTCATCACCACCTGGAAAGGGACTGACGACCGTTACCGCATCACGATCCGCGACCTGAGCGAGCCGTACGGCATGGCGATTGATCTGATCGACCATTTCGATAATGACTACACCTTCATCGACAACGACGGGCCGATCTTCTATTTCCGCACCGACGTGAAGGCACCCAACGGCAAAGTCATCGCCATTGATATCCGCAAGCCGGACCCCGCCAACTGGAAAGAGATTATCCCCGAGGCAAAGGAAAAGCTCGAAGGCGTCAATCTGGTCGGCAATCAATTCGCGGCCAGCTACCTGAAAGACGCCCGCTCGTCGATTAAGCTCTTTTCCCCCGAAGGCGAGTTCATCCGTGAAGTCGAACTTCCCGGTATCGGCACAGCATCGGGCTTCGGCGGGCGGCGGATCGATACCGAAACCTTCTACCTGTTCTCCAGCTACAACCGCCCGGCCACAATCTTCCGTTTCGACATGCTCACGGGCAAGAGCACCCTGCTTCGGCAATCGAAAGTGAAGTTCAACCCGGACGATTACGAGGTGAACCAGGTCTTCTACACGAGTAAAGATGGCACGAAAGTGCCAATGTTCATCGCGCACAAAAAGGGGCTGAAACTAGACGGCCAGAACCCGACGCTGCTCTACGGCTATGGCGGGTTCAACATCTCGATCACGCCGAGTTTCTCGATCGGCGTGGCGGCATGGATGGAAATGGACGGCGTCTATGTTGTCGCCAACCTTCGCGGCGGCGGCGAGTACGGCAAGGCCTGGCACAAGGCCGGCACCAAACTGCAGAAGCAGAACGTCTTCGACGATTTCATCGGTGCCGCCGAGTTCCTGATCAAGGAAAAATACACCAGCACGCCGAAGCTCGCGATCCGCGGCGGCAGCAACGGCGGCCTGCTCGTCGGGGCGGCCATGACGCAACGGCCCGAACTGTTCGGAGCTGCCCTGCCCCACGTCGGCGTCATGGATATGCTTCGCTTCCACCAGTTCACGGCCGGGCGTTTCTGGGTCGATGACTACGGCTCGGCCGACAATCCCGACGAGTTCAAGGCCTTGTCCGCTTACTCGCCCTATCACAATTTGAAGCCGGGGACCAAATATCCCGCGACGATGGTGATCACCGCCGACACCGACGACCGTGTGGTTCCAGGGCACAGTTTCAAGTTCGCGGCCATGCTCCAGTATTGCCAGGCCAAAGACGGCCCCCCC
>JAIOQJ010000370.1 GCA_021413475.1 Planctomycetota bacterium
CCCCGATCTGCCCGCAATGCAACGGCCCGCCCGCGCCGCGCAGAATTCGCAGCACGTTGTACTGCGTGCCGGAGAGCTTGAACGATTTGAAAAGCTTTTCAAACGGCTCGGCGATGAACTGGGCCGTCCGGGCGAGGTTGAGTGCCGCCTCCTGCTCCGCCGACTCGAACGGCTTGGCCTTCTTGATCTCTTTTTGCAGGCGATTGGTCATGATCCCGTATTTTAGTCGTTGTAACAGATAGTGACAAGAGGATAGCTGGGAACGCCGACGCCGCCGAAACGAAAATCTTCAATCTCGTGCGGCGTCACCTGTTTAATTTCGCTGTCGGCCGTGACGATGATCGATCACCGCGTGAAGGTGCTGGGCGAACGCGGATTAAGAGGCGGGAAAGTGGTGAGGACAATCAAAGATTCGCAGGCCCCATTTTTTTTGGTCCCTGGTCTTATCTTCCTTCCACTCTATTTCTCTATAGTTTTACTGTCTTCTAAACCACGCCTATAGGAAGCCACACAATTTTGCGCCTCCCGAACGGCTCCTTCCAACTCTTCCTTCGTCATTTTTTCAGTGATCGGATGCAGTTGGATATTTAATAACTGTTCGATTGCCCAAGCCGCCTTCCCTCCCCTGATAAAAACATCCTGACGCACTATCGAACCATGTCCCTGAAAATGATTGGCGTTCGGCCTAGGCACGATAAAATTATCTTCCAACTTTATGAGCTCAATTATTTCTCCGGAAGTGACCTGTTCCGACAGTTCTTTCAATATGTCGGCCTTCTTTGTCCGTCCAACACGTTCCCATTCAAGCACTGTTTGATAACATTTTGAGAAATCATGTTCATCCATAAAAGGCTTAACGATCGAACTTGGTTGTGAGGCGGCCGGCAACGTAGCAGGTGTCGCGGACGTACCATCCGCTCCATCAGAGCGCGCCACTTCAAAAGTCAGGGCACAAATTAAAATCAAATAGCCAACACGGAAAACCATTGGAATCTCCTACTCCGATCTCCGCTCGCGTTCGATGGTCTCGTCCATCTCCGCAATCCTCTGATCCGCCTCGGCCAGCATGCGGGTGAGCGTTACCTTCCGCCGCGGGTCGGCCGCGGCCGTCAGGGATTGCTCGAACAATTCGGCGAATCGGCGCGTTCCCGCTTGGCCCGCAAGGAGTTTGTCCAGATGTTCGTTGGGGTCCTGCTCCATCATGTGATTCAATTCTGCGCGAATGCAAGACAGTGAGCGTGCTGCCCGTTCAGAGGTCGACTCATGGAGATCCACGGCAACACTTCGAGCCTTCGCTTCGTCATGGCCGTCTCAACATGTTGTCGCAGCGTCACCAACGGCGCTGGCGGCTTACCTTCTCCAACAAATGTAATGATCAAGTCGATTCCGGGTGGAATTTCAGAAACCGCTTCGCGCGGATAGATATTCACGACGCAATTCAGTTTCAGCGTTTCGCAAAGTCCTTGAACTTCTGCTTCAATATCTTTCAATCGGCTCGCCCTCAGTCGCTTCAGTCTGTTCAAAGGCAGGTCAAAATGCGAGGTATAGCGTCAGATCGTCCGAACCACTTGCTTCTCAATGCGCCGTCACAAACCCGATCTTCTCAAACTGCGCACTCATCGCCGCCTCCTGGACGGCCATCACGTGTTCGTATTTCACGGCGTGGCCGGGGGCGATCTGGATTTGCAGGTCGCTCGAATGCTTGCCGGCGGAGATCATGTCGTGCCGCAGCTTGGTGAGGGCGGCCGTGAGGGTCGGGCCGTCGCTGGCGGTCATGCGATCGGCGCGGGCGATGAAGTGATCGCCGGTGGCGTTGTCGACGGTGATCCGGATCGGCTCGTCGACGTTGACGACGTTGGCCATTTCGCCGGAAGGGCCGTTGCCGCTGATCGGCGCGGAGCTGACGAGGTAATGCTCCTGCCCGCCGAACGTGCCGGCCAGCATGAGGAAAATCAGGATCACCATCACCACGTCCACCAACGGCGTCATGTTCGGCCCGGATTCGTAGTGAACGGCTTTGGCACCTTGGGTTTTCATGACGGCCTTTCGAGTTGGAGGGGTGGCTGGAGCGGGAATTCCCGACTTAATATATCCACGGGGCGGGGAAAATGGGAAAATTCGTTGGGTCGGGCCGGGAGGTGATTCGTCACGGGCGGGGTTGGCCGAACCGGCGATAGAAATACAGCCGCGATAGATCCGCGTCGTAAAAAATGGCCAGCCTATTGCCCGAATACGCTGCGGCATTCTCGGGAGGAATGGATTCTTCCTGCATCCCGCCGGGAAGAAGGCCGTGAGGATCGGATGGCTTAAGCCCTTTGGCGGCGATCAGCTTGTCGACGAACGGCGCATCGGCCGAGCACACGCCGTAAATCGAAATGCCCTCATTGAACGAGTCGAACTGCGCGATTCGAAAAATCTGCGTTCCCGCCGGCGGGTCAAGATCGAGCGCCGCCCGAACCCGGGCGGCCGGCGTGGTGTTGAAGTACGCGATGGCCGTCAACGGAACGAACACTACCAGCAGACACGCCCACCCGACTCGCGTCCCGAATCGCCGGGCGATGAGCGAAAATACCAGCGACACCCCGAGTGCAAAGACCAGCAGAAACGGCGACCCGATCACAAACCATCCCGCCGTCGTCCGCCCGCCGAAGAATCCGCCCGCGCGATAGTCGGCGGTGGACATGTCCAGCCAGCACCAGGCGGCCACTAGGGCCACGGTGCCGGCGGTGATGGAGAAGGGGCGGAGGAGTTTCAAGGAAGTGGTTCTCCTGCAGGGCAGAAAAAAATAATCGACCTGTCCAGATTATCTCTTTGTTGTGGATCGGCGACAGCGTTTCGAAATCATTTGGCATTGCTGCAGATAACGCAAGACCGTTGAGCGCCGCGGCGACGAATGCGCGGCGGCAAGTGAACTATACCGTCGCTGCGGTCCGCCCCAGCGGCGGGTTAGTCGGCGGCCCCGCTACGGGTGGGTGGTGATCCAGCCGTACTGTTCCTTCAAACGGGCGAACATGGGATCAGACGCGGTCGTGGTCCCGTAGAGCACCACGTCTACTATCTGCACCACATCGTTCGGTCCGAAGTGGAACTGCGCGGAGAAGTCAGGCCCTTCATAATCGGCGCCTGCTTGTGCTGGAGATGATTCCAAGTGTTGCCGCAGAGAGTCCGGGAAACGAACCCCTTTGGCTTCCGCCATGAGCAGTTTCTCCGCGCCGCTGGGCTCGCGTCCGAACTTGATGCCCGGGAACGCCGAGGCCAACGCCTCCTGAACCGCGGCGACTGTTCCTAGCGGCTTGCCGTCGTGTCGCTTAATCGTTCCGTCGAGTCCCATGTTTCCTCAGCCGACTAACGTAATGCCGATCAGTGGCCGAGCCGGCGCAGCGCCGGCACACGAACCACAAGAAGACTACTCGCCGGCTCGGGCCACTGCATTGGCGGGTTAGGCGACGGTTGATAATTGGACAAGCATCTCATCTGAATGTTTCTCCAGATACGCTTCAAGTAGCAGGAACGGTGACTCTCCCGACTTGTCGTAGAGATAAAGCGAGTCAGCGAGCTCACTAACGGCATCTGCGAAGTCCTCTCTGCCGGGGTGAAGCTGTGAGAACGACGTAATCTGGAACTCTGAGGTGCCTTGAAAGTCAGATCGAAGCTGCAGGTACGATACCGAATGACGCTGCATTGCATCTCGAATCTGATTAAGAGTGGTCGCGGTCTGCCCCGCGCCAACGATGCGAAACGCGTCAACCGTCTGATCGAGATATGCTCTGGTTGAGTTCTCGAGAAAGCCCAGAATGCCGTTCATGTTCAGTTCCGTGTCGAAATCGATCAGAAGTAGTGCGACGTGGAGCGGATTTCCCAAGTTCGGCCACGACGGGTGTTTGCGGACCGTAAGGATGGGTTCCTCGTAAGGATTGCCGATTCGCTTTAGCAGTTCCTCGCCAGTCATGGTGCGTAGTCGCCTAACCTCTTATTATCCCGCACCCCTCGCAACATAGCAGGAGCGTCGGTTACTCGTTTAATCGTGCGAAGCAAGATTAACGCTGGTTATTGACGGCGGCAATTCTGGCGCGCTGTGCACGATCGAACATTTTTGTGGATTCAAGTCCGCGGCGGGCGGCCCAAGTCCCGGCCCGGCCGGGGGTTGTGGGAATGTGCGAAATCGGCCGAAAAATCGCGGAATTTGGCCGACTTTTCTTGTCGGCCGGGGTATAGATTGTCGGGCGATTCGCGATGGCGAGTTGCGTCTGGTCCCTCTCCCCAGCGGGGAGAGGTTAGGTGAGGGGAGAGGCGTTCGGAATCGGTCGGCGTTGACTGGTCCAGCGGCGCATGTGTGCGCATCGGTCGGCGGACGAACGATTGATGACTTGGGACGTTCCTCCCCTCACCCCTGCCCTCTCCCCGCTGGGGAGAGGGCGTTTGTTCTTTGACAAGTGAATAGATTTTTTGGATTTCACGTGCTCGGTTACTTGCCGCTGAAGCGGCAAGCCCGGCGGGGGCGGAAAGTGATAAAAGCGCGGCGCAATCTGGTTCTGCGTGGGTTAAAGCTGATGTTTCGTGGGTTTTTTCTAGGTGTTTGTGGGCTCAAATTTCCTGCACTCTGAGCGCAAAAAAAGATCGACGACACGAGGTCGTCGATCTTGGATTGTCTTGAAAAACCGAACCAACGATCACCGATAAAATTCGATGATCAGGTTCATGTTCACTTCGAACGGAACATCTTCCGGCACCGGAAGCTGCTTGATCGAACCCGTCAGTTGAGCGGGGTTCCATTCGAGCCAGCTCGGCACATTGTGGCCGGCGTTTTGTTCCATGTTGTCTCGGAGGACCTTGGCGATGCCTTCCTTGAAGGTGATGGTGTCGCCGGGCTTCACGAGGTAGCTGGAGATGTCGGTCTTGATGCCGTTCACCATGACGTGGCCGTGGGCGACGATCTGGCGGGTGGCCCAGATGGTTCGGCCGGCGCCGAGGCGGCGGACGACGTTATCGAGCCGCAGTTCGAGCAGTTGCATCATCGTGCTGGCGGTG
>JAIOQJ010000040.1 GCA_021413475.1 Planctomycetota bacterium
CGACATCCTCTATGCGTGTCAGGATGCCGATTTCGATCGCAAGGCGAAACTGGCAAGTGTCCCCGCTCGCATCGGCATCGCGCGAAGCTTACGCGTCGCGCTCGCTTGTCATGTCGTGATGATTGGCTTGCTGCTTCTGCTCGCGTTCGTGAACCCGCACCTCGGCACGATCTACCTGATCGGCCTGGCGGCGATCGCGATCCTGCTGGCATACGAACACTGGCTCGTGCGGCCCGATGATTTGACCCGCGTGAACCAGGCGTTTTTTCAGGTGAATGGAATTATCAGCGTGGGGTTGTTTGTGCTGGTGGTGGTGCAGTTGATGGTGAAATGAGCCGCTTGCGGCGGAGCGATTGGCGATCCGCCGCAAGCGGCCATGAATCACGCCTTCAACATCTCATCATGGCGCATCCCCGACGGCGGTTGGTCCGCTTTGCGGCAATTCGCCAGGGCGTTTTTCGCTCCCGCGTGTTGCTCGGCGTCGTTGTCTTCCCATTCGATGCTGACCGCGCCGTCGAAGCCGACTCGGTTCAGTTCGATGAAGATCTCTTCGAGGCTATTGGCATCGCGGGCGGTCCCGGCCGTGACAAAGTTCCAGCCATTGGCCCAGTGGCCCATCGGCCGATGGCCGCCGAGCCGGCCTGCCCGGGTGTGCTCCTTCGCCACCCAGACGCCCTTCACGTGGGCGCAATGAATGTAGTCATGGAACTCGCGGATGAACTGTATCACCGAGACGTTCTGCCATTCCAGATGCGAGCCGTCGAGATTGAAGCCGACAACCCCTTCGTAGCCCTTCTTGCACAGGAAATTGATGTAATCGCCGGCCGATTCGAGATCGCCCATGGCCCGTTCGCTGGGATGGCACTCGAGATCGAAGGTGACGCCGTACTGCTTGCAGAGATCGAAGACCGGCTTGAAACGCTCGGCCAGCAGTTCCAGGCTGACTTCGCGGACGTCGGGAATCTTGTGGCCGCCGATCTCGCTGGGCAGCGGCGGAAACAGGAACCAGTGGCTCCAGCAATTGGCCGGCGAGCCGACGAAGCCGGGCAACGCGACCTTCCGCCCTTGCAGTTTGCTGAGATGCCCGGCCAGGCGCACGCAGGCGAGCATGTCCTTTTCGGCCTGCAGGTGCATCAGTTTGCCGACGTGGTCGGGAACAAAATAGGGATCGTTCCGCGGCGGGTTGTTCCCCTTCGAACGCCACTCGGCATAGGCCTTCACCGCGTCGCCGCCCGTGAACTGCAAGGTCTTGGCCGAGGGTTCGTCGCCGAGCACCTGCCCCTGCAAATGCGTGGCAACCGTGAAGATCTCGAGCCCGTGCTGCTTCGCGAGTGCGATGCGTTCTTGAGCGTAAGCGGCCGCACCGGCATCGGTGTCGCACTTGCGGAGATCGAGTTCCCAACTGGCTTCCTCCCAACCGTCGAACCCGGCATCTTGCACGAATTTAACCCAGCCGGGATAAGGTACGTTGCCGAACTGCCCGCGAACTAGGCCGATCTGGTGAAACGAGCCCTTGCCATTACGATGCGTCGGCGTCTGCTTGAAACCCATCGGAGAGATTCCTTTGCTGGTGGTTTGCGGAGTCTGTTGCCGAAAACTATATCCGCGAAGGGCGTTTTGGCCATGTGGAATCAGAACGACCCGTTTAGCCGCGACTCGGAGTCTTCGGAGAGTCGCGCGGGGTTTTGCCATCGCACGGAAAGGCGTATAATCGAAAAGGTTCCAAGATTATGCGTGGAGAATGAACATGAACGACCTGACGCTTGAAATGCTGGCCAAACGTGTTGAAGCGTTGGAGAAATTATTGAACGTCACGCCGCCACCGCTGTCCCCGGCATCGGCCAAGGATTGGCGTTCGGCAGTCGGTATGTTCACAGGCAACGAGTTCATGAAACAAATCGATGCCGAAGGACAGGCGATTCGTCAGCAAGATCGCGAGGACGCACGCAAGGAGTTCGGAGGATGATTCTTCTGGATACCGATCACTTGACGGTGCTGAAATATCTCGATTCGGACCGATGTCGGGCGTTATCGGCACGCCTGGCGGAGGCGAAAGACGATCGTATCGGCACAACCATTGTCAATGTTGAAGAACAAATGAGAGGTTGGCTGGGCACAATTGCGCGCGAGAAACACGTCGAGCGGCAAGTCTCGGCGTACCAAGCATTGTTTGATTTGTTCGACTATTTCAGTCGCTTCTCGATCGGCTTGTTTGATTCGACGGCAGCCGATCGCTTTCGAGATTTGCGAACTTCGCGAGTTCGTATCGGCACGATGGATCTGAAAATTGCCGCTGTCGCATTGGCGAACGACGCGTTGTTGCTAACGGCCAATCGAAGCGATTTCGAACAGGTTCCCGGTCTTCGGTTCGAGAACTGGCTGAGTTAATCGCCGGCTCGATCTTCATTTCGGCGCAGGGCGATTGTGCCGCAAATATCAAATCTCAATCTGGACGAACCGCTTCGCCGCGACTCTGTCCCGATGAGGGTCGACCCCGAACCTTGGACAAAACTGGCATCTCAATTCTGTAGAACGGCAGTCGAGGAGGTGCATACATGGCTCCGCAAAAGCAGAAAACGAACCAACGGACGAAAAAAGGACATTACGTCGCTCAGTTCTACTTGCGTGGTTTTACCAACGAATCCGGGATGATGTACTGCTACGATAAAGTGTCGGGCAAATCGCACACCACTTCAACGCTTGCGGCAGCACAAGAACCGTACTTCTACGAATGTCCGCCGAGCGACGATCCGTTGTCGAAGGCACCGCTTAACACGATCGAGAATGCGATATCAAGGATCGAAACCGTGATGGCTCCGCTGGTCGTCAAACTTATACAGGATGCCGACGCCGGGACGATCACCGCCGGTCAGTTGCTGGAACTATCGCCCTTTGTCGTCATTCAATGGCTTCGAACAAAGACGAACAGGGATATATGCTTCGAGATGTTCAAAAAATGGGGTCAGGCGAATGTTGACGACCTTCTGCGCGTGAACTTTCCAGAACAAGTTGGCAAACTTAACTTCACCGTTGATAAGAAAAAACTTCCGATCGTACACGCCTATCAAATTTTCGACCAGGAGGCTGTTCGTCGGATGGCGAACGCATGGGATCGTCACATTTGGGTGATTGGCATCAACGAGACGGATCGCCTATTTTATTCGTCTGACCATCCGGTAGTTCGCCGAGCCAACTGCGAAGATCATGTAAGGAAACTATACGGAGCCGACGACCCCGGCATTGAGTTCTTGTATCCGTTGGATAGCCGGCACATCCTTCTTATCATGGAGCGGACGCATTTCGCAGAGTGGAAAAAGCACGACAATCGGACGGTCAAACTAAAACCAGAGCAGATTCGGGATTATAATGGAGTTCAAGTTCGGCGTAGCTGCCAGCGAATCTATTGTGCGAACGACGATTTCGACTTGGCTCGCGAAGTATGTGCGGCCGAGCCAGCAATTCGAAACCCCGATCGTGCAAGGGTCTTTGTGGAATCCTTACCAATCGAAAATATGAAGAACCATGTCATGGTAACGGCGTTGGAATAGATCGCGAACCAATGCTGGCTGATTCCCTCCTTTTGATGAACCTGAAATCGACGCAGAACGAGTGTCCCCGAAGTTTAACGACTGAAGGTCAGAGACCAATTGGGCATTTAGAATGGTTAAGAAGGCTAAATTACCTCCTATCTGCACTTACTGCGGCAAGTTCGCACGGCCGATGACGCGGGACGATCCATTTCCGAAGGCGCTGTGGGCTGGAAAATCTGCTGACAGAGTGATAAGGGTGCCAAGTTGTGGGCCGTGCAATCGCCGATCGAATGAGTCTATTCTGAAGCACTTTTTTGTCGTTCTTGACAGTCGATTTTATCCGGAGATCATTCGTCATTTCAAAGACCCGGATGGCCGCAAGGATTTTCAAGATTTCAGTAGCGCATGGAAGGAGAAAAACGGAAAATGGTATCTGTATGCTGATGCAGAGGTGACCGCGAAATTTGTTAAGATGTTTATGGGAATTCGCCGGCATCTGCTTCGGGAGAAATGGTACTATGTTCCGGCTGAAGGCTTCACAATTCTGAAAATCGACCCTGTAGATGACTTGCATGAAGGGAGAGTATTGCCGCTCCGAGTCGGCGGTCGAAATCCTAGTCGTACTTTTGAGCCGGACATCAATGCAGCGCTGAAGGAGCCGATGAGACATAAGTTCAGAGACTTTCGGTATGACTGGTTCGCAGATGATGATGACGGAATGGTGTTCGGGCTCAAATACGAACGTGAGGAATTCGCTCATCTTGGAAATCGTTTGTTCTTGATATGTGCGGTGCCGAAATCCGTTCAAGGTAAGGTGGCTGCGAGCGAGACGTAATGACAACGGTTTTCACTCGACTCGTCGGCAACATGGCCAGCGGATTTTGCCTTCCCTCGAATCGACAGGACGTTACGGACATAATCGGGGAGTGAACGAAGCCGATCGGAGACAACGCGTGAAAGACTACCACATCAATGTTTTCTACAGCGACGACGATGGTTGCTACGTGGCCGACATTCCGGATTTACGATTCTGTTCGGCGTTCGGGGATTCGGCCGTCGAGGCCGTGCGCGAGGTTCAGGTTGCCAAAAAGGCATGGCTCAAAGTAGCCAAGCAAGCCGGCAAGCCGATTCCGAAGCCCAAATATCGGCCGGCGATCTATCAGATCGTCCGGTAGCGACCCCGCTGGATCGAGAAGGACCTCCCCCATGACTCAATTCACCTGCGACGGCTGTGGGGCCTGTTGCCGGACTTTTCCGATCTTTGCGTCGGCCGATGACGCCGAGCGGGAACCGCGGATCGCCCGGGAAGGCCGGGAATTGGCCACCCATCTGCGAACCGCCGATTGGCGGTTTCAGCTTTATCCTCTGCCATTTCGGGAGACTTGCGGTTTTCTCGATTCGGAGAATCGATGCGAGATTTACGATTCTCGGCCGGACGTTTGTCGGCGCTTCGAGGCGGGGAGTCCGCAATGTCAGGAGGCACGGCGGCGTGGTGGATTCGGTGAACTCGAAAAGAGCGAGAGTGTTTTTTCTTCATAGGACGGTCTTCCTTGGCCGTCCTGTGTCAAGAAGACGGCCAAGGAAGGCCGTCCTACGAAGAAGAGGGCCGCGAAGAAAAAATGCGTCAAATATCGCGCTGGCATCCCGACCGTTTCGTCGCTAATCTGATGCTAATCTCATTTTGCCTGGGTAACGCCGTGACGCCGCCAACGGCTTGATTGAGGAGTCTTTCCGTGTTTCGATCGCTAGGAATTCTGGTGCTGGCCCTGGTTTGTTGGTTGCCGATCAATAATCACGTTTCGGACGGTTTTCTGGCCGCACAAACCAAGAAAACCACTTTGAAAGATCCACCAGCGACGCCGGTCGCGTCTCTGAAAGTCGCCAAAGACTTCAAGGTCGAACTCCTCTACTCCGTGCCGAAGGACGTGGAAGGCTCGTGGGTGAATCTGTGCCACGATCCCAAGGGACGATTGATCGTCAGCGATCAATATGGCGGCTTATACCGCGTGACTCCGCCGGCCATCGGCGGCAAGCCGGAAGATACCAAAATCGAGAAGATCCCGGCGGCCATCGGTGAAGCTCAGGGGCTTCTTTGGGCGTTTGATTCTCTTTACGTCGTCGTCAACCGCGACGGAAAATTCGAAAGCGGCTTGTATCGCATCACATCCAGCAAGAAAGACGACGTCCTCGATACCGTCGAAGTTCTTCGCAAGATCAACGGCGGCGGCGAGCATGGGCCGCACGCGGTTCTGTTGACGCCCGATGGGAAGGATCTTGTCGTCGTCTGCGGCAACGGTGCAAAAATGGTGGAACTGGCAAGTTCACGCGTTCCGAAACACTGGGGCGAGGATCACCTGCTGCCGCGGATGCCGGACGGGCGTGGTTTCATGGCGGGCGTAAACGGACCTGGCGGTTGCATCTACAAGGTCGATCCGAAAGGCAAAAACTGGGAACTACTCAGCACCGGCTATCGTAACCAGTATGATGCCGCGTTCAACAAGAATGGCGACCTCTTCACTTACGACGCCGACATGGAATGGGACTTTAACACCCCCTGGTATCGTCCGACGCGAGTCTGCTTGGCCGCCAGCGGCAGCGAGTATGGCTGGCGCAACGGCGCGGGCAAATGGCCTTCGTATTATGCCGATAGCTGGCCGGCCATCGTCGATATCGGGCCCGGCTCGCCGACCGGCGTCACCTTCGGTTACGGGGCGAAATTCCCCGTGAAATATCAGGATTCTCTGTTCATCTGCGATTGGAGCTACGGCAAGCTCTACGCGGTTCACATGACTCCGCATCAGAGTGCCTACAAGGCGGAAATCGAGGAGTTCGTCACCGGCACGCCGTTGCCGTTGACCGATGTGATTGTGAATCCCAAGGACGGGGCCATGTACTTCACCATTGGCGGCCGTCGAACGAAATCGGGCCTGTATCGAGTCACTTACGTTGGCAAGGAATCGACCGATCCGCCACCGCAAGTGGAAGCCGCGCCGCGTCCTAATTACGACGCTCGCCGCCGGATGGAAGAGTTTCACGGCAAGCAGTCGCCGAAGGCCATCGAGGCCGCCTGGCCGAATCTTTCGAGTGACGATCGTTTTCTCCGTAACGCGGCCCGCGTGGTCCTCGAACATCAAGATCCAGCGACCTGGACAGAAAAAGCCCTGACAGAAACGCAGCCGCAAGCGGCACTGGAATCACTACTCGCACTGGTTCGTATCTCCAGTGACGATCCGGCACACAAGAAAACGCCGGTCGATGAGAAGCTCAAAGGACGCATTCTTGAATCGCTCGAAAAGATCGAGTGGGCTAAGCTCGACGATTCGCAGAAACTCGAACTCTTACGTGTCTGTTCGGTTCTCTTTGTCCGCATGGGGCCGCCAAATGAAGCGGTGGCGAAGAAGCTGATCGCTCGTCTCGATGTGGCCTACCCCGTCAAGAATCGCTTCTTGAACGGCGAATTGTGCCAGATGCTCGTCTATCTGCAAGCTCCGGGCACGGCGACGAAGACGCTGAAGCTCCTCGCCGAGGCCCCGACGCAAGAGGAGCAAATGGAGTACGCGAAGTCGCTACGGATGCTCAAGAGCGGCTGGACCATCGAGCAACGTCAGGAATACTTCAAGTGGTTCCTTAAGGCCGCCCACTTCAAGGGCGGCAACAGCTTCGATGGCTTCATGAACAACATCAATCGCGATGCCGTGGCCACGTTGACGCCACAGGAAGTGGCCGTTCTCAAACCGATCCTGGAGGCGAAACCCGAAGCGAAGAGCCCTGTCGCCGGCCCGGCCCGGCCGGTTTACAAGCAATACAAGATGGACGAACTCGCCGCCTTGCTCGACAAAGGTCTGGCGAACCGCGACTTCGACAACGGCCGCAAGATGTTCGGTGCCGCCAACTGCTTCGCTTGCCATCGTTTCGATAACGAGGGCGGAGCGCACGGCCCCGACTTGTCGCAGTCGGCGGGCCGATTTAGCGCCCGCGACTTGCTCGAATCGGTCGTCGAGCCGAGCAAAGTGATCAGCGATCAGTATGCAGCCGTCAACATCGAGATGCTTGATGGCCGTAAGATCATCGGCCGTATCATCAACCTCAACGGCGACACGTTGATCGTCATGCCGAACATGCTGGAGCCGAACACGCTCATCAATGTCGATCGCAAACAGGTCGAGTCGATCGAATTGTCGAAGCTCTCGCTGATGCCGACCGGCACGCTCGATACGCTCAAAGAAGATGAGGTTCTTGATCTGATGGCGTATCTCCTCTCACGCGGAGATCGCAATCACAAGATGTTTAAGAAGTAGATGAAGAATTTGGCGATAGACCGTTCACCACGCGGAATTGGCACTTCACCCGAGCCCGAAGCGCTAGCAAGGGCGAATTCGCCCTTGCTAGCGCTTCGGGCTCGGGTGAAAAGGCGTATCAATCGCCGACGTGTGCTAGGATAACCAGCCACCTGTCCCTTGTAGGAGAACTCTCCGTGAGATTATTGATTTGGACGTCGAGTATTCTTTCGCTGGCGGCCGTCGCCTGGTTCGCCCCCCGATTCTGGAGTGGCGATGCCGAGCGACAAAACGATACATCTCGCACGTTGAAAGCTGCTGAGCGGGCGGATGAGAAATCTGTTCGGAAGCCGTTCGGCCTCGAGAAACGTGAACTCTTGACCACCTCGAAGGTCGTCGGTTCGCCGGAGCCGCCGAATCCTTATCAGATGGTGAAAGTCTATCCGAAACAGACATTTTCCGAGCCGCTGGAGCTGACGACGATCCCCGGTAAAAATTTATGGCTGATCGCCGAGCGCAAGGGGAAACTCTTCACCTTCGACATTGATCCCGCGAAGACGGAACGGAACTTGGTGCTCAACGTTGGCCACACGATTTACGGTGTTGCCGCCCATCCGCAATTTCAGAAAAACGGATACATCTATGTCTCGCACGTTCCCAACACCGAAAAAGAATCACCGGACGGCAGCATTGTCTCACGCTTCGAGGTGAACCGTGAGACCCTGAAGGCCGACCCGAAGTCCGAGAAGGTCATCCTTAAATGGCCCAGTGGCGGGCACAATGGAGGCTGCTTGCGATTCGGCCCCGACGGCTATCTCTATCTCTCGACCGGCGACGGCAGCGGCATTGCCGACGGTTTGCAGACGGGCCAGAAAATTGACGACCTCCTCGGTGCGATTCTTCGCATTGATGTCGACAAAGAAGAAGACGGCAAGGCGTACAAGATTCCTGCTGACAATCCGTTCGTCAGCCACAAGGGAGCGCGTGGCGAGGTCTATGCCTACGGCATTCGCCAGTGCTGGAAGGTGAGCTTCGATACGGCTAACGGCGACTTCTGGGCCGGCGAAGTGGGACAGGATCTCTGGGAAATGGTCTACAAGATCGAAAAAGGCGGCAACTACGGTTGGAGCATCCAGGAAGGCGATCACCCGTTCCGACCGGAACGGCCGAGAGGGCCTTCGCCCATCTTGAAGCCGATCATCGAACATAACCATGCCGAGTTCCGTTCCATAACGGGCGGTTTCGTCTATCACGGCAAGAAGCGGCCGGAACTCAAGGGGGCCTACATCTACGGCGACTACGACACCGGCAAGGTCTGGATGTTGCGGTATGACGACAAGGCCAAGAAGGCGACGGAGCACAAGGAACTTGTCGATACCACACTGCGGATCGTCGCCTTCGGCCAGGATCATGACGGGGAAGTCTACGCGCTCGACTACATCGATGGCGGCATCTATCAACTCATCCCCGCGCCGCCGCCGGCGAAGGATGCGGCGAAATTTCCACGTAAACTCAGCGAGACCGGATTGTTCGAATCGACCAAGGATCTGAAGCCGGCCAAGGGTTTGATTCCTTACTCCGTGAATTCGGAACTCTGGTCCGACGGAGCGACCAAGGAACGGTTCATCGCCATCCCCGGAGATGCCAAGATTGGCTATGAGACGATCACGTATCCTCAGCCATCGCCGGGTTCGCTGCCTGGTTGGGGCTTCCCCGATGGCACCGTGCTGGTGAAGAACTTCTTCCTCGAAACCGAACCGGGCAAGAAACGTCGGCTGGAAACTCGCTTGCTGGTTGTCCAGCGTGTGGGCGGCAATGAAGAGGTCGGCGATCAGGTCTGGAGCGGGTACACCTATCTGTGGAACGATGAGCAGACCGACGCCGAATTGGCCGACATCAAAGGCGTTGACCGCACTTACACGGTGAAGACCGCGACCGGACAGCGCGAGCAGAAGTGGCACTTCCCCAGCCGGGCCGAGTGTACGATGTGCCACACGGTGACCGCCAAGTACGCGCTCGGCGTCAACACCATGCAGATGAACCGCGATCACGATTATGGCGGCGTGACGGCGAATCAACTCGCGACGCTCGATCATATCGGGATTTTCGATCGCAAGCTCCCCGCCGCACCGGAGAAGCTGGCGAAGATCATTGACTATCGCGACGAAAAAGCGGACATCAACGATCGGGCTCGTGCGTACTTGCACGCGAATTGCAGCCATTGCCATCGCAAGTGGGGCGGCGGTAATGCCGAGTTCCAGCTTCTTTCGACTTTACCGATCAAGGAGCTGGGCGTCCTCGACGTAAAGCCAGGGCAGGGGGCTTTTGACTTAAAAGACCCGCGCATTCTGACGCCGGGCGAACCGGATCGCTCGATGCTTTACCATCGCATGACCCGGCTCGGCCTCGGCAGAATGCCGCATATTGCGAACTTATACTTTTGGTTGAAGATATCTTCACTCTCGAATTCCCCCCTCTTTGAGTGAAGGTCGAATTCCCCCTCACCTGCCCCCTCCGCAGGGTTTCTTCCCGTTCTTCGGAATCCGATGATTCCGCTTGTTATTCGTCTTGTTTCGCGAGACGCCTAGCGGCGTTACGTTCTAACGAGGCACAGGAAGAGTACCATGCAAGCAAATGATCTTGGCACCTGCAGCTGGTTGGTCGATGAATTGGCCGCCGCTCGAATTGTCGATCGCGATCGTCTCGAACCGTATTTGGCGGATTTCACGGCTGAGTGCCCTTACGCCGATGCCGATGCGTTCGCGGTCCATCTTTCACGTGAGGGTGTCCTTTCCAAATTCCAGGCCAGACGGGCGCTCGACGGTGAAGCCCGCAAACTTCTCCTGGGAGCGTACCTCCTCGTTGATGTCATCGGCACGGGAAGCCTTGGCCCGGTATACAAGGCGCTCGGCCGTTCCGATCAGAAGCCGTATGCCGTCAAGGTGCTGCCGCAACGTGCGTGGAACATGCGCCTGGCGCGTTCTCAGGTGCGGTTGTTCGAGCAATTGCCAGCCCACGATGCGATGGTGCCCTTCATTGACGTCGGAACGTCGCAAGGCCTGCACTATTTCGTCTGGCCGCTTGTCGAAGGCCGAACGCTCGAAAGCATTGTCTACGAATGCGGATCGCTTTCGCCGGGCGAAGTGGCACGGATCGGGGTTCGAGTCGCGGAGGCCCTCACGATCTGCCATGCCCGTGGACTAATCCACGGTTTGATCAAACCAAGCAACATCATGGTCGCCTCTGATGGCCAAGCCCGGCTTCTCGATTTCGGCCTCGGTGCCTTGCTCGCGGACAATTCGGGAGAGGACCCGCTGGTCGATACGGTATCACGTGCCGGATCACTTGGCCGTATTCTCGAATGTGCCGCGCCGGAGTGTGTTGCTGACTCTTCTCGATGGTTGCCGGCGGGCGATCAGTACAGTCTCGGCTGCACGCTATACTTCTGCACGACGGGACGATTTCCATTCCCGGGCGGCAATTTCGTCGATAAGATCATCCACCATCAGTCGCATAAGCCGACACCGATCCGTAGCCTGAATCCCGATGTGCCGCCGGGGCTCGCCGACGTGATCGATCACATGATGCATAAGGCCCCCGCCGACCGCTTTCGTAGGCTTACCGAATTGATTGGCGAACTCGCCCCCATGGCCACGGCCAGCCGCGTGCTGCAACCAGTGCCCGTGAACGTGGAGACACCACCGCCGAAGGCGAAACTCTCGGTGAAAGCGGCTTCGGCGGTGCCGGCGGCCCCGGTGGTGAAGGAACCACCCGTTCTGGACATTCAAGGAGAGGCAAAACGCGGCCTGTTTGGGCGCCTTCTAAGTAGCAAGACCAGCGACGAATTGTTGAACGCCACCGTCGTTACGGCTGGCCCCGTGCGGCCAGGTGATACCATTGTGGTCCATGTCTACGTTCACGGCGTCAGCGAGACACCTCGGCTGATCGAGGCCATCCGAAGCAATGAAGTTCGGCCGCGAAATCTCGGCACCTGCCAGACGAAGCGGGTTGTCGCGAATGGTTCGCGAGTCGGTCTTCACCTGAGCATCGAGGGGGGAACAGTTGGCGAGCCGCTTCAGGAATTCGACCATGTTCGCAATTTGGTCCCGCACCGCTTCCTGGTCTCAGTTCCCATGAAGATTGGCAAAGGCCCAATTCCAGGCCGTCTGATGGTAGGGCAAGCGGGGCGGCTGATTGCTCAGGTAGATTTCATGTTGACGATGGCGGAGGGGTGAGGACTCTTTCTGGAGCGTGTAGTTGGTTACGCATGCAACTAGAGCACTTTCACCTCACCGATCAATCTCGCCCATAACAATATCAATGCTCCCGATGATCGCCGGCACGTCGGCGATCAGGCAGCCTTTGCAGATCTCGTTGGCGACGCAGAGGTTGCTGAAGCCGGAGGAGCGGGCACGCACTCGAAGAGGGACCGCGTCTTTTCCGGGGCGTCCGACGACGTAAAAGCCCATCTGGCCGCGGGGACATTCGGTTTCGATGTAACATTCGCCGGGAGTTAATGTGCGAGGTGGTTCGACGCGGTGGGCACCTTGAACGGTAGGATACTTATCCAGCGCCTGCTCCACAATTTTGATGCTTTCGACCACTTCACGCATACGAACATAAAAGCGGTGCCAGCAGTCGCCGATGACGGCCCCGTGCGGTGCTTCGGGAAATGGCGGCAGAGGTACGTCGAATTGGTAGTTTTCGTAACCGGAATACGGTTCGAGTTTGCGGAGGTCCCAATCCGGATCGCCTTTGGTGCGATCGAGCGAGGCTCGCAGCATCGGGCCGGTGCAGCCGTAGTTCAGGGCCATCTCGCGGGAGAGGACGCCGATGTTCGTCGTGCGTTTCACGAAGATATGGTTATTCGTCAATAGGGCGTGGTACTCGGCGATTCGAGGCTTGAAGTAGTCGATGAACTTGCGGCAACGTGCCAGCCAGCCTTCAGGTAGGTCGTCGTGCGCGCCGCCGATCGTCAGATACGAGTAAGTGAGCCGTGCTCCGCAGACGTCTTCGAACAAATCGAGGATATGCTCGCGTTCGCGGAAGGCGTACAGGAACGGGCTGAAACTACCGAGGTCGAGCCCGTATGCTCCCATCCCCACAAGGTGCGAAGCGATTCGGTTCAGTTCGCCGATCAACACGCGGATGACCTGGGCTTTTTCGGGGATCTTCATGCCGCAGAGCTTTTCGATCGCCAGAGAATAACCGAGATTCATGTTCATCCCGGCCAGGTAATCCATGCGGTCGGTGTAAGGGATGAACTGGATGGGCGTGACGTTTTCGCCGATCTTCTCCGCGCTGCGATGCAGGTAGCCAAGATGAGGCTGCACCTCGGAGATGACCTCGCCGTCGGTCCGGAGCACGAGCCGCAGCACGCCGTGCGTGCTGGGATGCTGCGGCCCCATGTTGACGAGCATCTCGTCCGTACGGACGTCGAATTCGATGATGGTCTGATCGGACGTGGCGATCATAAGAAAACCCCGGACCGGTGGAACACGCGGACCGGGGTTTTATACGTGAAGCGATTGGGTTTGGCAGGCGGTATCACTTCCGCTTGTAGATCGCGTCGTCGGGATTATCGCTTACGAACCAGGGCTTCCCGCCGCGGAGGTACATTTTGCGTTGCTCGGCGAAGTCGAGCGGTCGAGCGCCGACGCGTCCGAACACGCCGATCTGATTGCCGACTTCATCCACCGCGCGATCGCGATCGAGCCCCTTCGAAATGGCCAGGGCGTGGCCCTCATGCGGGATCTTGAACGTGGCAACCAGCTGCGGTGTCGGCTTGGTGCTGAAGCCGTCGTTGCCGGGCGTGTCGGGCGAGGTCAGTTGCACGACGCGTAAGCCGTTCTTGCCGTCGGCCAAGTAGGCGAACTGGCTATTGTACGTGACGCCGAGTTTCACGTCGTGAAGATCATTGATGCACCCGCCCGCGTCGTAAATCTGGTCGAGTTTCGGTTCCTCGGCATTGGTGATGTCGAGAATCACGAGCCCGCGGGGACCGGCGGCAACGTAGGCGGCGGTTCGCGCCAGATAGATGTTGTGCGCGTGCTTCATCCGCAACATCGACTTAGGCACGGGCTTGGAGAGATCGGTAACGTCGAGCACCTTGATCCCTTCCTCGTCGCACACATAAGCGTAGCGGAACTGAACCTGGACCGCATGAGCATGTTTGATGAACTTCTTGTCAACCACGGCGGTGACCTTCGGTTCCTTGGGATTATCGAGCGAAACCACGACCAACCCCGCGTCGCAGCAGACGTACGCGTAGGGGCCGACGATCGTCACGTACTCCGCGCCCTTGAGGATGCCGTCGGGATTGAAGGTGACGGCACGTTTCAAGAAATTGTTGTCCGGATTGCCGTCGAGGAGAGTGCCGGCGCCGACGAGGATGAGTCCCTCCTCGCGATCCGCCACGTAAAGATACGCGAAATAGTCCGCGATCTTCCCTTCACGATTCTCCTTCAAGTGCGTGCGGGTCGGATCGACAGCCACTGTCGAAGGCGAGGCCACGCAGGTCGCATACTTGGTCGGCACATAGAACTTCTGGCCGATCGGCGAGACCGGAGCGGTGGTAATCCGTTCCGAAAAGGCCTTGTTATCGATGAAGGCGATGTCAAAAATCCGCAAGCCGCCCGTCCCGCACGCGGCGTAGAGATATTCACCGCGTGCTTGGAGTGAGAGAACTTCTGTCTTTTTGCCGGGATGCAACAGGCCGTTGATAATGTCACGGCCTGGATGTTCATGGGCATGTTCGAGATTTCGCCCGAGATCGAGATGCTTCTTGTAGAACTCCGGGAACGCATACTTGTGAAGCTCACTGCCGATGACGGCTTGCGGTTCTTCGCGTTCCGTGACAACCACTGAGTAGAGCCCGTGTTCACCGGTCGCCACCCAGCAGTAGCGGCCGATCAAGTTCATGTAGTTGGTCCCATGCATCAGCAACTGGGCCATCCAGGCGTTATTGTCGTTGTTCTTCGAGAGATGGCAGTCGGTACATTGCTTCGTTTCACGGACGCCGCGGCCGCGCACGGTGTGCGGGACGTTCGTGCTAAAGGCGGTGCCGCCGAAGCCCTCGGCGGAAATCGTCTGCTGTTGCGGGTAGATGGATTCGCGGTTGTTGTTGTAAGAGCCCACGTGAACGGCGCACGACGATCGAGCGGGACCGATGCGGTTGTTGGTGGCGTCGCCGTCGCGGGCCAGCATGTAGATGTCGTCGCGCAAGGTCTGGAAGTTGTACGGCGTGTAGTTACGCGACACTTCACCATCCGCGTGCAACGTCGGCATTTTCACGTTCGCCTTCTGCGGCAGATGGCAACCGAAGCAACTCGGATTCCATGCCGAATGGCAGGCAATGCAACTCATGTTCTTGTTCTGGTGAGCGCAGGGTGCCTCGTTCCCCTTGGGCTGGCTACCCCAGACCATTTCACCCTTGTCGTCAAAGCGCACGGTCTTCGCCAGTGCGGCCTTCGCGTTATAGCGTGGGTGATTCTTGTCGATGGTGTCGGCCGTCTGGACGACTTCCCACTTCAAACCGGGTTCGACCATTGAATGTTGGATGACGCGCTTCTTGTTGTCGGGAAGCTCCTGCACTTCAAAGCGCGGCGTCTTGAACGGCGTCTTGAGCGCGAGTAGATCGCGGCCCTTGTTGTCCGGCGCGGAGGTGTACGCGGCCGGCCCGGAAGTTCGCAATTTCGCGTATTCCGTGGACGATCCATGACAATCGATGCACTGAATCTCGCAGGCGGCCCGCACTTCCATGTGCAGGCGGTTGTTGCCGTGGGCGTCCTGGGAGAAATGGCAATCGACGCAGTGCATGCCCTTTTCGAGGTGAATATCCATCAAGTGGACAGGTTTGCCCGAGCGGCAGCCGTCGATGTCCTTCTTTTCCTTGTCGACAAGGGTCTTCGGGTGCTGGAGCGGGTCCGTATCCTTGTGGAACTGCTTGACCATGCAGGGGAAATCGCTGCCAGCTTTGAGCAGGGCAGGGGTGACGTGTTCAATCGGTGCCCCCGCGTGATCGATCATCTTCCCCTGACGATCGCGTTTGTAGACGTTGCGGAATACCCAGCCGTGGCCGTGGAAGTCGGCGAACTGCGTCTTGTCCATGACGGCATTGAGTTGGGTAATGTCGTTGAGGAATTCCTGGTTGCCCCAGTTGCCGCGCAAGGAGGCCTCTTCGGGGTTGAGCATCGCGGCCCGAACATACTCTTCCGCCTTCGGATGCTTTTGCTTGTGCGGGTACATTAAGTGCGCGTGCGTTTCCTGGTCCCACCACATGGTGCCGAGGAACGAGTTCATGACCGTCGTGCCCGGGTGAATATGGCAGACGATGCACTGGCTGGTCGGTATCGCGCTCGTGAAGCGATGTTCGATCGGATGGCCCGATTCATTTTTGGGAATGGTCGGGTCCGTCGATGCCGTCATGCCCCTGTTGCCGTGCTTGGCGTAGGGACCGGAGTGGACCGGAGAGCGATCGTTCGCGTAGACAACATGGCACGAGGTGCAGCCGCTAGAGCGATAATCGCCCGGATGGTCGTTGGTGCCGAGGAAATTAAGCGTCGGGTCGAACAGGCGCGTTTTGTTGAGGCTGACGAACACGGGATCGGTGCGATTTTCCGTGCCGAGCCCGCGCTCCGAAAGGCGGGTGCGCGGACGCCCAGGCTCTTCGAGTCGTTCGGGGATTCCCACCTCGGGTCGGAAACGTCCGCCTCGTTCGAAAACGCGCAGAATATTGCCAGGTTGCGACATTTCAAATCGTGGGAGTGGGTCGAGAAACGGCACGACGCCGCGAGTGAGTTCGAACTCTTCGGGCGGCGGATTGGTGATGAGTCGTAGGGGAGCGCCATTCATGCTGTAAACCTCGCCGTAGCGGGCACGCTTGAAAGGCACGGAGCCGTTGTTGTAAAGAGCCGCGCCCCAGAGCATCGCACCGGTCGTCATGATCTGCTTGCGGTTGGTCTGCACTTCCTTCGGATGGCAACCGACGGTGCCACAGGAGATGTGTGCCACGCGCAGATCGCCCGGATTGACGAAGCGAATGAACTCGGGCGACTCGTGATTGAGCAATGTATATGAGCGTTGCGGATTCGCCGAAGTTGGCCAAAACTGCGGATGGCGGGCCGCGATATGGGCTTTCTCCTTGGTATTAGCCTTCGCGTCGCCGCCGTGGCAATCGGTGCAGCCAAGGCGAACCGTGTCCTTGAAGTGCGGATCAGCGGCGGTTTGATGGCAAACGACGCAGCCTTCGCTCTTTGACAATTTGACTGCATCAGTCTGGTTCATCAAATTGACGCCGACCAACTCCGCCGGCAAGGGAAAAGGATCATTTGGATCGGTGGAATACTTGGGATCCTTCGGATCCTGATGGCCGAACCGGCTTGGCTCCGCCGTGACCGGGTTTTCGGGGTCGGCGAAGGCTAACCACGTCGCGAAAACGTAAACGCCGACCGCGAACAAAACGTAGGGTCGGATATCGCGCCGGCGTGGCGTGGGCGAGGGTGCGGTTTCCGGTGTGGGCAACGCAACGTCCAATTGAGCAACCGGCGCATCCATGCGCAATCTCCACGATCATGGGGCGAAGGGAAGCCTTTTCGCCATTCATCGGTCAAAATGCTAGCCGAGTTTAACGATTATTCGGAAGGATTCGGATGTGCGGGTTGGGCGACGGCCGATTTTTTTATTAGCGTGGACAATTTGGGACATTTTGGGACATTCGGCGAATTGACCATCGAACGATCGTGCGGGCAATTTCGTTTTTTTTACTGGGTGTGCCAAAACGTGCCATTTTGTGCCACTTGCCTGGTTGAACGTGTGGCCAGCAATTAGGAGAGTAGGATCGAATTAGAGCGGAGGCAAATGGAAAATCGTTTAGCCGTTCCTCGGAGGTTTGACGAAGAGGAACGCGAACGCCCTCGTTCCTCTTCGTCAAACCACCGAGGAACGGCTAAACGGCTCGTCACCCATTCAACGACTTCTCGAACATCACCAGATTATCCCCGCGATCGGCGTCCCAGCGGATGCC
>JAIOQJ010000371.1 GCA_021413475.1 Planctomycetota bacterium
GTACACGTCGATTCGCCGACCTGCTGCAATGCCATCAGCGATGGCGCGTGCCCGGTGGCAGCCGTGGTGTCGATGGTGGCCCCAATCCGTTCCGCCAGGGCAACCGCGGCCCGTTGCCCTTCGGTGGTACTGCGCGAGAGGCCGTAAATCAGCGGTGCTCGCGAATTTTTCAAAATCTCAGCCGCGCGATCGAGGGCGGCTTCCAACGCAACTTCTTGGTTGCCGCGCCGAGCGATCGGCGGGCGCCGATCGTTCTGCGCGAGAAACCACGGTTCCGCGAGAACGCACGCCCGCTCCGCGCGCGTGATGCGATTGTCTTGCACGGTAATCGTCAAGTCATCGCAAACGCAGCCGCAAACCGTGCAGGCGACATCGGAGAAAGTGGTCATCAAGCCTCGAACGATTGGAATTCTCACCGGCAACGAATGCCGTGATACTCGAGCGGAAACTCGTAATCCTTGCGTAACGGATACCCTTCCCAATCTTCCGCGAGCAGAATGCGCCGCAGGTCGGGATGGTTGGTGAAGTTGACCCCACACAGATCGTAAGTCTCGCGTTCGTGCCAGTCGGCCGTCTTCCAAATTTCCTCGACGCTCGGAACGTCCGGCAGGTTTCCTGCCTGGCCGTCTTTCCAGCGCGGCAGCATCAGCTTCACGACGAAGCGATGTTTGTGCGTGAAACTCGAAAAGTGATAGACGACTTCCAGATGCGGCTCGAAACCCGCTTTCGGTGCCTTCTTGGCATCCGGCTCCAAGTAATCGACGCCCGTGATGCAATTGAGCATCTCGAACCGCAAACGAGGCTCGTCGCGGAGGAACTGCGCCACTTCGAACCAACGGCTCGGCTCGACGGAAACCCACGGGTCGCCGCCGTCGAGCTTCTTGCCGGTGATGGCGGGGCCGAAGCGTTCTTCGAGAATTGGGATGATGTCGGTGGCGGTCATATTATTCCCAAAATTAGCCGCTTGCGGCTTAGCGCTCGCTTACTATCCAGAGAGATTTTTGCGGCGATCGAGCGAGCGCTAAGCCGCAAGCGGCTCTGATTACGCTTTTACGGCTTTCGCTCGTTCCTTGGTCTTCGTCGCGAAGTCGTTGGCTTTTTCCATCGTCGCGATTTCCTCGGGCAACAGCACACTGCCGGTGCGGACGGGCAACGGCAATTCGAGCGGTTGGCCCTTGGTCATTTCCTTCATCGCTTTTACTTTGTCCTGGATTCGCATCAGGCCTTCGAGCAACGCTTCCGGTCGCGGCGGGCAGCCGGGCACGTAGACATCGACCGGCACCACGAGATCGACCCCTTTGACGACGTTGTAACCGTACTTGTAATAGGGCCCGCCGCCGCAGGTGCAGGCACCCATGGCGATGACGAACTTGGGGTCGGGCATCTGGTTGTAAAGCCGCCTGACTCGTGCCGCCATCTTGTGATTGACGGTGCCGGCCACGATCATCAGGTCGGCCTGTCGCGGCGTGGCCCGGAAGGCACCGGCCCCAAAGCGATCGAGGTCGTAGCGCGACGCCCCCGCGGCCATCATCTCGATGGCGCAGCACGCGAGCCCGAACGTCATCGGCCAAAGCGAAGACTGCCGGGCCCAGTTGATGGCCGACTCCAGCGAGGTCGTGACGAAGCCTTCTTCCATACTGCCTTCAAGCCAACCCATGCGATGAACTCCTGAATCAAGGCGACGACCCGCGTGCCTCGGGTTCTTGCGAAATTGTGCTGCGTACCCACTCGAGATCGCCGCGTTTCCAGAGGTAGGCGAAGCCGACGAGCAGAACGCTGAAGAAGAACAGAATATCGGCAAACGCCAACCAAGCGAGTTTTTTGGCGGCGGCCCGTTGCTCGCCAAGGTCAGCGGCGGGCGTCTTCTGATCGGGCAGGATGGCGGTCTGTGCTTCGATGCGGCGGACTTCCGGAACGTCCTCACGCGAAAGGGTGTTGGCGCTACCGAACACGGTGGCCCAGGGGAAGAAGAAGGCCATTTCCACATCGAAGATCACGAACAGCAAGGCGACGACGTAGAAGCGCAGATCGAACTGGATCCAGGAACTGCCGATGGTCGGCTCGCCGCACTCGTAGATCGCCTTCTTTTCTTCCGATGGCCGATTTGGGCGCAAGAGTTTGCCAACGAATAGATTGACCGCCAGGAAGCCAATGCCCACGGCCAGGAAGATCAGGAGGAGAGTTACCAGTTCGGTCATCGCTACTTTGACTCTGGGTAAGCGCCCTGTTCGCAGGTCTTCCGGTTTCGACCCCGAAGGGGTCAGATATGATAGCCCAGGGCAACGCCCTGGGAACATACCCATCCCCACAGTTCAAGCCCCAATGGGCAACGCCGTGACGGATTTTATGGGGGCGAATTCAGCATCATTTTTCGGAGTTCTTTCTTTTCTTGCGACGTCAATATCCGGATTTTGGGGTCGCCC
>JAIOQJ010000372.1 GCA_021413475.1 Planctomycetota bacterium
CTTGTGCTCTACATCGGCGGGCGCTCGCGTTTCTTTCAGGATCCCGGCACCTTTTGGCATACCGAGTTCGGCCATCGCATCGCCAACGAAGGCCCCTTCCATACCGACCCGTACACGTTCACGTTCGCGGGGCAGACCTACATTCTCTACCAGTGGCTGGGCGAAGTTGTCTTCTTTCAAGTGTACCAGCACTTGGGTGGCTATACCGGCCTGCTCGTTGGCACGGTGACACTATTGGCCGGGCTATTCTCTTGGCTGGGTTCGCGCCTGCTACGATGTGGGCTGCATCCGGTGCTCGTTTTCGTGTTGGTCGGCATCACCGTCGCGGCCAGTTCGGGCCACTTCCACGTTCGACCGCACCTTAGCACGATGGTCGGCATGGCGATCCTCTTTGTGTTGTTGGCCGACATCGACATGGGCCGGCGTTCACTCTGTTCGCTGTGGTGGCTGGTGCCGTTGTTCTGGATCTGGTCGAATGTCCACGGCGGCGTGCTCGGCGGGTTCGCGACTTTTGGCCTCGCCGTCGCGGGTTGGACAGTGTTCTGGTTGCTCGGCTGGCATTCACCGATCAAATCGTGGAAGCAAGTCGGCCAGTTGGCGTTGATTGGCCTGCTCAGTGCCGGACTGTTCTGCGCGAACCCGTACGGCTGGCGGTTGCCGGAATCGTGGATTCGGATTTACCAGATGAAATCGCTGCCTCTCCTGATCAAAGAACACACGCCGATGAATCTAGCGGAAATGAATTCGTGGATGGTGCTGCTCTGCGCGGCCGTCTACGTCGGAGTGTTCGCGTCGGTCCGCCCGTTGCGGCCGCGAGTGGCTTGGCTGTTGCCGCTCGTGTGGTTACTGCTGACGATCGAGCGCGTTCGTCACGCACCGTTGTTCGCGATTGGAGCACTGGTGTTGCTCGTCGATCTCTTCCCGCGCACGCGCATCGTGACTGCATGGCAAGCACGCGGCAGCGACTTGTTCGTGCCTCCAACACAACCTTCCATTAGACCGTGGGCGGCGTGGGTAATCCCAGGTGTACTCGTCCTGACCGCGTTCGCGCTCGCGCGCTTAGAGGTTCCTCAACAGTTCGATCTGGCCGCTCGACTGGACCCCAATTTTTGGCCCGTCGATCTCAACGACGAGTTAAACAACCTGCGCGGCCCTCATCCCGACGGAGTCCACCTGTTCAACGACTACGCGCTGGGTGCCTACGTGATCATGCACGCCCGCAACTGCCGAGTATTCGTCGACGACCGCTGCGAACTATTCGGCGACGCGTTCCTGACCGAGTTCATCCTCAAATCCCGCACCGACCCCGCCGCGTACATCAACAAGTGGCAAAAACAATACGGCCAATTCGACGCCGCCCTAGTCTACATCGGCGACGATGGCTTTGAACCCTACTTCGCGAAAAGCGATCAGTGGGAATTGGTGAAGAGGGGGCAGTGCGCGGCGTTGTTTCGGAGGAAGTAGAACTCCTCGTGTGAATTGAATGGTGATTCCGAAATCAACTCAATTCAACTCCACCGGTTCGACGGCAACGCCGATTTTGCCAGCCTTGGGTGTGATAGTGATGGTCTCACGCTTTTTGCTTTCGGCTTTGATGACGACGGCATTGACCGGTCCCTCTGCGGCGGCGAGAGCGGCGGAGAGTTCATCCAGGCTCCGTACTTTTTTGGCACCGACGCTGACGATGATGTCGCCAGCGCTCAGGCCGGCGTTTTTCGCGGCACCGCCGTCGATGGCATCGGTGATCTTCATGCCCCACTCGATCTTTTGCTCGCGCAATTCCTTGGCCTTGGCGAAATCGGCTCGGCCCAGGTCGCCGAGTTTTTTTATTTTGAGAAAATACGCCCGGCTCTCGAACATCGTTGGATCATCCGGCCAAAGCCGAATGGCCTCATTGTAGTCGCGCCAGGCGGCTTCGTTATCGCCAAGACGTCTGTAAGCACCGGCCCGTTGGCAGATCGCATTACCTCGAGTCATATCGGAGAGACTTGTAGTGGTCAACAGGTCGTTGATGATCATCAAGACTTCTTTGTTGAGAGAATCTTCCTCAGTATGGTAACTCAAACCGGTTTTCGCATTACACAGGCCGATAACGTAGTCCGGATTCGAAGGATCGAGTTGAACGGCCTTTCGAAAGTCCTCTAATCCCTTGATGTTGAGTTCCATCCTTGCCTTGTTGGACAGCTTGCTCCGATTGTAGTATTCGAAGGAATTGATGGCACATCCACGCATATTAAAGGCCGAAGCATAGTTGGGAGCGAGTTTGATTGCTTCGATACACTTTTCCTCACCCTTGATGAAATCCTGTTTGACGAAAATGAGGTAACTGGCTTCGTTTACGAGCGCCATCGCTTTGGCAAACTCGGCGCGGGCCTTTTCCGTCCGTGCATCGGGCTTGATCCAGCGCTCCACTGCCACCTTAGACTTGTCGATCTTGAATGGTACCTTGTCATCCAGACCATGATGCACGAGCACCTCCACCACGCAATCGACCCGAACTCCATGCGGAATGTGCCTGATTTCGCCGGACTGTTTGTTTTTCTCCACGCGAGCCATGTTGTGCACGCCGGCGACATGCCCGTTGGGCAAGAAGACTGGCGAACCGCTGAAGCCGCCCCAGCCCGCCATGGTGTATTGCAGGAACTGCAATTCGGCGTCGGGAACGCCCGGGTTCATTTCGAAGTCGGTAACGCGGCTGATGATCCCTTCGTGGATGGTCGCGGCGGCTTTGTCGCCCAGTCCGGGCCAAGAAGTGTCGTGGCCGGGGAAACCCATCATCGCTGTTGGCTGCGCGAAGAGTGAAGTGAGTTCTTCCGCAGTTGCCAATGGAAACTCAACCGTCAGATCGGGCCCCTCGGCCGACAACTGAAGCACGGCAAGATCGGGACTTGAGGGATCGACCTGACCCTCCTTCGGGTCCATCGAACGGACCGAAAACATGGCATTGTTTTTCGAGTAGCGGCGAACGCCGGGATGGTACCATACTTTTTCGACCGTGTAGATCTGCGAGGTACCGCTGGGGATGGCAACCATCTTGCCTTTGTTCTCGTGAAATATGTCGCCGACGTGAGCGTTGGTGACCAACAAGCGGTTCTTCTTCGAAATCACCCAGGCCGTGCCGTGGCCCGCTTTGTTGTATCCGACGAGCATCACGCCGCGCTCTGTGGCCCGTGCCGCTTTTCCCAGATTCTGGCGAGCGTCGTCCGAAGGCTTCGACGACAACGGCAGCGACCCCGTTTCGGGAGTCTGCCCCAGAAGCCTGCCCGCGTTGATCTTTTTGTCTTGGCCATGAACGGCCAGGGGAAGTGCGAGAAGGCAAGCCAGAATTGATGTTCGCGTCCACATGGTCGATTCTCCGAAGGAGAAGAAATGTTGCCCGTTATTGTTATAAGAAGCCGCTCGAGGAAAATAAGATTGGCGAGCGTCTGAATCGAAAACGGCGGGAAACAACGGCAACGGGGACGCGAACCGTTTCAGCCGTCCATTGTCTTACGAGGCCGGCTTTGGTTGCGGAATGTTGACTGCAACCCGAGGCGGAGCGACGCCAGGCTTCCTCATCGCCGATCTTCGGCCCGGGCACAAAGATTCGCACGCAAAGCGTTGCGTTCCACGTAACGCAGGACCGTCAGATAGTGACCGTCGTCCTCAATGGGAAACGCCTTGAAGCGGCCCTGATAAAGATGGCCGCTGCCGGCCGTCCGATAATGGGCGTGCCACCGTTGGGTATGCGTGTGCGTCAGCCAGCGCATGAAATTCGTGAGTTCGCCATCGCGTCGCGGCCAAAGAACGAAATGCCAATGATTCGGCATCAGACAGTAACCCAGCAGGCGAATGGGCTGCCGTTCCATCGCCTCGACAATCACCCGCTCAAACGCCTCGTAGTCGCCATTCTTCTCGAACAAAGCCAGCCGAGCCACGCCTCGATTGCCGCGTCCCCTTTTCCCCCTGCCTGCTGTTTCATATCTGGGCGGCAAATCAAAAAATCCCTGGAAGAAAACGTGCCAGGGTGGAAAGGAAAACAGGAGCCTCTGACAATTTTTTTCGGAACTCTCACCCACCCAACCCCGTCAAACTCCCCGTCGAATCGCCTAGTTGCTTCACGTCAAGCTTCAGCCGATCCAGCATCGAAATCCAGAGGTTGTTGAGCGGCGTTTCCTTGGGGTACCTCACATGCCGGCCGCCTTTGATGGTGCCGCAACCCTTGCCTGCGAGGAGGATCGGGAGGTCGTCGTGGTTGTGGGCGTTGCCGTCGGAGTTGCCGCAGCCGTAGGCGATCATGCAGTGGTCGAGGAGCGTGCCGTCGCCTTCCTTGATGGCCTTCATCTTCGTCATCAGATAGGCCAACTGGCTGACGTGGAAGGTGTTGATCTTCGTGATCTGCGCCAGTTTCTTGGGGTCGCGGTCGTGGTGCGAGATGCCGTGATGCGACTCCGTGACGCCGATGAATGGGTAGGTGAGATTGCTCGCTTCGTTGGCCAGCACGAAGGTGCAAACGCGGGTCACGTCGGCCTGGACGGCGAGGACCATCAGGTCGCACATCAGTTTGAGATGCTCGGGATAGTCGGCCGGAATGCCCGCGGGCTTGGCGACGTTCGGGGCCTTGACCGGCGGCAGTTTCTCGATCCGGTCCATGCGTTGCTCGATGTCGCGGACGGAACTGAAATACTCGTCGAGCTTCCGCTGATCGTCGACGCCGAGCTTCTTCTTCAGGTCGCCTGAGTCTTCGCGGACGAAGTCGAGGACGCTCCGGCGCGTTCTGTCGCGCTCGGCTTTCTTCTTGTCCTGCCCTGCCCCGAACAGGCGCTCGAAGACGAGCTTCGGATTTACTTCTTTCGGCAACGGTTGCGTCGCCGACTTCCACGCCAGCGTGGAGACATAGACGCAGCTATAGCCCGCGTCGCAACCACCCGCCATGTTGCCGGCCTCGCAGCCGATCTCCAGCGACGGCAAAATCGTTTGGTCGGCCAGGCGCGAGGCGGCCACCTGATCGGCGGAAATGCCGGCGCGGATGTTCGAGCCGTTAGTCTTGAACGGCTGCACGCCGGTCAGATAGGCGGTCATGCGCTTCCAGCCACGGCAGCGACATCGCGGTGCCGATACCGCGCAGGACGGTCCGCCGGGAGATTCGCTTGGTCATTTCTTCACTTCCTTACCTCGCCGCAGCCGGAATGGCTCGCTGCGGACGATTTCGGTGACGAGGGTAGAGAATTTGTAGTCGTTCTTTTCGAGTGCCGCGGCAATCTTGTCCAACGTGGGCGTGTCGTAAAATTCCACACCGCGGCCCAGGGCGTAGGTGAGCATTTTATCGGCCAGGCAACGGCTGAACAATTCTTTCTTGTCCTTGAGAATCGACTTCAGTTCGGCCGGTCCCTTGAACGATTTGCCGTCGGGCAGCGTGCCGGACGGGTCGACAAGGGCACCGCCGTCGTGGGTGCGGAACACGCCGATGCTGTCGTAGTTTTCAAACGCGAAGCCGATCGGGTCGATGCGTGCGTGGCAGTTGGCACACCCGGCGTCGGCCCGATGCCGGACGAACTGCTGCCGCAACGTCTCGTTCGCGGCACGCTCGGTCTTTTCCAGGGCGGCCACGTTCATCGGCGCGGGGGGCGGCGGCGTGCCGAGGATCTGTTCGAGCACCCAATGGCCGCGCTTCACCAGCGAAGTTCGCGTCGGGTTCGACGAGGCGGTGAGAATACTCGCCTGCGTAAGAATGCCGCCGCGTTCGCCGTCGAACAGATTCACGCGGACGAATTGGTCGCCACGGATCGCCTTGCCGCCTGGTTTCACGGTCTTCTTACCAACGCGGTTGCCGTTGGTGTCGGCGATGCCGTAGTGCTTCGCCAGCGGTTCGTTCAGGAAGGTGAAGTCGGCGTCGATCAAGTCAAGGATGCTGCGGTCCTCGCGTATGACGGCCTCGACGAAAAGCTCGGTCTCTTTCCGCATCGCGGACCGCAAGCGTTCGTTGAAGGTGGGGAAGAGCATCGGGTCGGGCGAGAACGCCTGAAGCCGGCCCATCTGCAGCCACTGCATCGCGAAGTGATCGACCAGGGCCTTCGACTTGGGGTCCTTCAGCATACGGCGGACCTGGGCTTCCAGGTTGGCGGACAGTTGCTTCTTCGCGGCCAGATCGAAGAGTTCGTCATCGGGCATGCTGCTCCAGAGATAGTACGACAGGCGCGACGCCAGTTGGTACTCATCAATTGGGTGCGACGCGTCGCTGTCGGGGCGGTCGTCCAGTTCGACGCGGAAGAGAAACCGTGGCGACACCAACACGGCCTGGATGGCGACGCGGATCGCGTCCTCCCATTTCAGGCCACGCTTCTCGGCAGCTTCAACCAGTTGCACCAGCCGGTCGACTTCTTCCTTCGCGGCGGGACGGCGGTAGGCTTTGGTGGCCAGACGTGCGACCCAATCCCGCGTCGGTTTTTCTTTGGCCGTGCCGGTGTCGGCGGGGAATAGCTGCCGCATTTGCGACGGCCGGTTGTCGGCCGGCAGGGTGAATTCGAGGTGCTCGATCCACAGTTTCCGCTCACCGTCCGCGTTCTTCAACTCGTTGCCGATGGCGATAGTGGGGAGCAGCTTGCCGCGCTGGAAGTACTCGGCCCGGTCCATCAATTCGCGGATCTCGCTCATCGACAGCGTCACTCGAACTTCGAACGATTCCGCGTCCTTGGGCGTCGTGGCCTTCACCTCGAACGTCTTCAATTCCTTGCCGCTGATCGACAGCACGGCCTTCACGGGCTCGTCGCCAAGTTGCGTGGCGTAGACCTTGCCGCGGATGATGTACTCGCCGTCATAGCCGGGGTCGGCATTCATTACCAACTTGCGATTCTTCGGGCCGAGCGGACGATAGCCGCCGACGATGTCGTTGCCTTGCGGCGTCAGGAAAACGCAACTGCATTTTTCAGTCGGCCGTCGGGTCGGCGGAGCCAGTTGAACGCGATCGACGATCGCCTGGGCGGCATCGAGGTAGCGTTCCAGCAGAATCGGCGACAGCGACAGAACATCGCCGATGTTGTCGAAGCCGTAGCCGACGTTATCTGCGGGGAAGCTCTCGGCTGGGCTGAAATCGAGCCCGAGCAGGTCGCGGATCGTGTTGTTGTACTCGTTGCGATTGAGCCGACGGATGGTGACCCGCCCCGGATCGGGCTTCGAGTTGCGCACAAAGACATCTTGCACCGCCTTCTGAAACGCCTCAAGCTCCGCGGCGGCCGGCCGTGGACGGCCTTCCGGCGGCATCTCGCCGATCTGGAGCATCTTGACGACACCCTCCCAGACCTTGCGATTCTTCATGACGGAAAGCTCGTCGCGGTAAGAATGCAGGCTGAGGCCCGCTTCTTGCTTCTTTTCCCCGTGACACGCCAGGCAGTGCTTATGCAGGAACTCGGAGATGACCTTGGGGGTTTCGGCCGCCTTCGGGGGCACGGGGGCGTCCTGGGCGATCGCCGACCCGCTGACGCCGATCAGGATCATCAGGGCGAGCGTGATCGTCGCCCAAATGCGCCGCGAAAAAGCCATAGACGTAGCCGTTCCAATAGTAGGCGCCCCCCGAGCCGCCGATCGTGCCGCGCGCGCGGCCGCCG
>JAIOQJ010000043.1 GCA_021413475.1 Planctomycetota bacterium
GGATTTTGAAATCGACGGGGCGCTTACGCGACCCCGCTCCAAAGCTATTTCGCTGCTTGTTTCCGGCTCTCCAACTCCTTCATCACCTGTTTCAACGGCCTCGTGTTGAACACATCTTCTTTTTCGATCCACCCGCGTCGCGCCTCGTTCACACCGAATTCAATCATCGCGAGTTCGCCTGTCGAGTGCGCATCGGGGTTGATGACAAGTGGGATGCCCATCGCTTTCGCTTTCTTGCAATGCACCCAATCGAGATCGAGCCGCATCGGTTGGGCGTTGATCTCGATCATCTTGCCATGTTTCGCGGCGGCTTTCAGCACGGCATCGAGATCGACCTTGTACGAATCACGGCGGAGGAGCAGCCGGCCGGTGGCGTGGCCGAGCATGGTCATGGCGGGATGGGCGAGGGCCTTACAGATACGCGCGGTCATCTCTTCTGAGGTCATGCCGAAATGCGTGTGCACGCTGCCGACCACGTAATCGAAGTTTTTGAGAAACTCGTCGTCGTAATCGAGCGAGCCGTCCTCGAGGATGTCGCTTTCGATTCCTTTGAGGACGCGAACCCCCTTGAGACGAGAGTTGAGTTCGTCGATTTCCCGATGCTGCTGGAGGACGCGTTCGGGCGACAGGCCGTTGGCGATCTTCAACGATTGCGAATGGTCGCCGACACCGAAGTATTCGAGCCCAAGCTTCTTGGCAGCGAGTGCCATTTCTTCGAGGCTGGCCGCTCCGTCGCTGGCCGTGGTGTGGTTGTGGAAGACACCGCGTAGATCCTTCAGTTCGACCAGTGTTGGCAACTTGTGCTTCTCAGCCGCTTCGATTTCGCCGGTATCCTCACGGAGTTCCGGCGGAATGTAATCGAGATCGAGCGCCTCGAAGATGTCGGCCTCTTCCGCGCATTTCACCGAGTGTTTTTCGCCCTTGAGAGCATACTCGTTCAGCGATAGGCCGCGTTCAATGGCCCGGGCGCGAACGCGGATGTTGTGTTCCTTCGATCCAGTGAAATAGTGCAACGCGAATGGAAACGCAACATCCTCGACCACGCGCAGGTCTGCATTCAAGACAACTTTTTCGCCACCAATCGTGAGCGCCGCGACGATGCTCGACTTCGTGTCGCCGTGCCCGACGATTTGCATCACTTCGGGAAGTGCGACGAATCCCGCCATGATCGGTTTCGAATCGGCCGCGCTAATGAGGATATCGATATCTTTCGCCGACTCGCGGCGGCGGCGAAGCGATCCGCACAGAGCCGAGCGGATGACGCCCGGCAATCTACCGAGTTGTTCAACCAGCGCGAGCGCAAGCGGATAGGCCTGATCGAAGCGAACACGTTGGCCCACCTGACCGAGGAACGCGATCCCTTCCAGAATTTTCGCCTGCGTCTTGGCCCCGAAGCCTTTCAATGCCGCCACCCGGTCCGCTTTGCACTCTCTTTCAAGGGTCAAGACGTCAGCGATTTTGAGAGTGTCATGAAGTGCTTTGACTTTTTTCGGTCCCAAGCCTGGGATTCGAAGCATGTCGCGCATCCCGGCCGGGATCTCGGCGCGCAATTCAGTGAGGAATGGCAGTTCCCCCGTGCTTACCAGTGTCGTGATTTTTTCGACGAGTGTGGCACCAATGCCGCGGACCGCGCCGAGTTTTCCTTGTTCGATGATCTCCTTGAGATCGCCTTCGATCAAGCGCACGGCACGGGCGGCATTGTGGTAGGCGTTGCAGCGAAAGGGATTTTCGCCCTTGAGTTCGAGAAGGGTGGCGATTTCTTCGAGTGCGATGGCGATGTCGTCTTTGCTCATGCCATTAGTTTATTAACAGCGAAGGCAATTGAAGACCGCCTGAAGGGGAAAGCCGAACCGCCGTTAAAGCGAATAAGAGATTGAACCACA
>JAIOQJ010000537.1 GCA_021413475.1 Planctomycetota bacterium
AGTCGAACGTACCATCCTCGGCCGGCAATTGAGCGAGCGTGTCAACCTGCTGGAACCGAACCGCGGGGAATAGACGGCTTCCTTCTTGTACGAAGTGAGGCTCGCGCTCGAAGCCGACGACGGTCCGGAAAAATTCTGTCAGCACGACGGTCATTCGCCCGAAACCGGCCCCTATCTCGCAAGCATTTCCATCATCGTTCGACCTAACCGAGGTGAGTATTCGACGCAGGTCGTGGTGCTCAATATAGATCCGGGCCGCGAACGCAGCATCTCTGACATCGACGACATGTTCTGCGCGCCAGACCGCGCGCGCGTTTCCATCCATGTTTCACTCCGTGAATGTAGGTAGTTTACTGGTTCGGGGCGTAACTGGCTTCGAAGCAGCCTCGAAGAGGTGGTAATGCTCGTCGAAAACGGACCCACCCCCGCAGACTCCTGTAAGCTAGTTCGCTTCGCCGTGAACCAGTCCGCGGGAGGTGGAGGATGGTCAAGGTGGACAAGTACGTGGCTAAAAAGGGGATGAGTACATTGGTCAAAGTACTCATCACGCTCCGCGTGATGTTCTTACTTCTTCCCCATCGGCACCCGCCACTGCTCATCAAAAAACCCAGCACGCAACACTTCTTCCTCCAACGCTTCGGAAGGATTGTTCGGCACCTTACCGCCGACCTTCAGAACCGCCCAGTCGCCGAGTCGCGGGAAAAGTAGATAGTTGAGCAGATTAAGTTCCTTCTCGCGGAACGTGTGGCCACTGTTTAGGACCACGTAACGGCCGGGTGCCAGTTTGTTCGGTTGGATGAGAACGGGCACATGCTTGTCGGCGGCGTAGCTATCGGTGCCGATGACCACATGCTCCTGCGTCCATTCAATCGGCAGATCGGGGAGTACTTTGGCGATCAAGCTGTTGCTGCCCGGGTCGCCGAAGAGGATCAGGTTGCAGCGGCGGATGTCGGCTTCCGTCACATCGACGTCGTCCTTGATGGATAACTCACCACGGAAATAGCGATGCCATTCGTAGGCGAATCGTTTCAGGCTCGCGTCGCTCCAGCCTTGAACATCACGATTCCAGGCCTTGCCCGTGCCACGGACGCAGAGGAACGGCGTGGCGAAGGCGTCGTCGATGGGCCCTTGCACGCCTGGCCGTTTCCCCGGCAGTTTGGCTATGTCGAGTCCATCAACATAAACCCAATTGCCGTCGCGGCGTTCGATGACGGGCTTGAACTCGCCTTCGCCCTTGTCGCGGGCGGGGAGTGTAACCTCTCGGCCGCCGACGCGTAGTCGGGGCTTCGCTCCTTGCAGCATCGGCGGCAGGATGGCGAAGCGGGTGATGTTCTTCGGTTCCTTGACCTCGATCGTGCCGTCGTCGGTCACCGAGGCTTCGAGTTCCTCTCGGGCGTAGTGTTCTTCGAGGCCGAGCACTTGCAGCCAGTGGCAGCGACTGTATTTCAGCGTCCAGGTGACGAAGCGGAGATGTTTCGGAGCGTGATCCAATCCCTTGGCAACATATTCGCCGATCCGCTTCATCTGTTCCTTATGCGTGACGGGATCGATGGTGTGCCCGGTCCCCGGCGAGATCAGATTGACCATTTTCAGGCCCTCCTTCTCCATCGCCTTGCCCATCAAGACATGGGCCTGGAAGAAGACATCCTTCTCGCCCATGCAGGCGATGGCCGGCACGACGCCCGCGTTGGCGGCATAGTCGATCGAATCGAGCATGTGCAGCGCCTTATCCTGATGCGGCGGCAAGTCGCCGACTTTGACGAAGTTCCCGAGCGGCGTCTTCGAAAATTCCCGGGTATCGACGTAGCCGCAATAGGGCCCGAGGGCGACGAAGCGATCGGGATGCTTCAGCCCGAGATGCCAGGTCCCCGACGCACCCATCGACATGCCGCGTAACACGATCCGATCGCGATCGATCTTATAATTCCGACAAACCGCTTCGATCGCTTCGAAGACATCGGTCTCGCCGGCCCAGCGGTAGCAGTTCTCGACCCGACCCAACGGATGCAGTTCGATGAAATTCTGTTCGGGAGCCGATTTCGGTGCCTCGTCTCCCTCGTCGAATCGATTCATGAAACGGAGTTCGCTCATCCCCGAGGGCCTGCTGCTGCCGTGCAAGACGACATCGAGCCGGATCGGCTTCGCTGGATCGTAACTCGCGGGGACAATCAAGCCGTAAGGTTGCGTCGAGCCGTCGACGGCGGACACGAACCCACGGACGAGACGGCCTTTCTTGATTTGCCAGGGCAGTTTGTTTCCATCCAACGCTTCAAGCCGCTGATTACCGCGATTCACCGCCTTTTTGATCAAGGCGACATCAGCCGGCACCAGCTTGGGCTCGTACTTGAGCGCCCATTCGATGCCTTTGCGGAAAATCGCCGCGTCGGCCAAATAATCGGGATTCGTCTTTCCTTGCGCGAGAATGATCTGCCGCAATTCAAGACGCAGCAGGTCGTTTTTGATTTGGTTGTAATCTTCTTCGGAAAGACCAGCGATCGGTTCAGCCGCGCGACATGGCGCGGCGAACAGAACAAGCCAAACGAGGAGGAGTAATGTCGGAATTCGCGTGGCATTCATGATTAAGGTTTCCCGTGAGAGGCAACGGCAACGTGGATGTTATACTATCCGCTTGCCGACACAAGCCCCGAGGTGAGGCTTTGCGAATCTCGGGGATCGAACCTCCGACCATCCCCGGGGTTCGCAAAGCCTCACCCCAGGGCTTGGGCAATCTGATATAGGTAAGAAATATGACGTATCCACTCCAACTCGAAGAAATCCACGGCCAGCAACCGGGCCCGCATCTACTCATCACCGGCGGCGTGCATGGCGATGAGTTCGAACCGATGGCCGCGATTCGGCGGCTGATGGTCCTGCTTCGCGAAAAGCAGATTCGCGGCCGGGTGACGCTGGTGCCGGTCGTCAACGAACCGGCGTATCGGCTCGGCCATCGCACCGCCGAGGATGGCCTTGATCTGGCGCGAACCTGTCCCGGCCGGGCCGACGGTTCGATAACGGAGCAAATCGCCGACGCTCTATCGCGGCTCATTCGCACGGCCGACCTGTACATAGACCTGCACACGGGCGGTAACCACCTGCGAGTGTTGCCGCTCGTTGGCTACATGCTTCATCCCGATGAACGCGTGCTGAACGGTTCGCGAAAAATCGCGCGGGCCTTCGGCCTGCCGATCATCTGGGGCACGGATTCTTCCCTGAATGGCCGATCGATGTCCGTGGCCCGCGACGCCAAGGTGCCTGCCGTTTATGCGGAATATCAAGGCGGCGGCAGCTTCGACCCGGCGGGTGTTGATGCCTATGTGCGAGGTTGCATCAATGTGATGGCGGAGTTCGGGATGCTCGATGAACCACTCAGAAAGAATGTGGAACCATTGATTGTCGAAGACAATCGCCCCGGCTCGGGACACATGCAGGTGAACCACCCCGCACCGTGCGAAGGATTTTTTCAATCGGCGGTTACGTTGGGCCAACGCGTTGAGAAGGATGAACTATTGGGCACCGTGACCGATGTTCTCGGCCGGAGCAATGAAGAGATTCGGGCGGCCTACGCGGGGATTGTGTTGGTGTTGCACACTTATCCGCGCATCGAAAAGGATGAGAGCGTGGCGGTGATTCTCCCCAATCTCAAATAAAAGACGATTGAACCACAGAGGCACAGAGATCACAGAGAAAGCCGATTCTTGTCCGTTTCTTCTCTGTGATCTCTGTGCCTCTGTGGTTCAACCTCTTCGGTTTTCGTTTCTACTTCAAATTCCCGCCAGCCGTTCCTTCGAATCACCAAAGCTATCGAGCCGCACGCCGGCCTTGTCCATCAGCGACAGGTAGAGGCTGCACATTTTGCGATTGGGCTTGCCGAGATAATCGAGGATGCGGCCGGTCTTGATTTGCCCGCCGCCGCGGCCGACCATCACCACCGGCAATTGGTCGTTGTTGTGGTTGCCAGTCATCATGCTGGAGCACATCATGATCATCGAGTTATCCAGCAGCGTCCGCTCGCCTTCTTGCACCTTGTCGAGTTGCGTGGCGATGTAGGCCAATTGTTCGGTGAAGAAGCGGTTGACCTTCAACCAGTCGGCCCCGTCGGTGTGCGACAACAGATGGTGGATCATGTAATCCACCTTCAAGTGTGGGAAACGCAGCGACGAGTGATCGTTGTTCAGTTTCAGGGTACACACTCGCGTCGTGTCGGTGCGGAAGGCGAGGATCATGATGTCGCACATCAACCGCATGTGTTGGTCGATGTCTTGCGGGATGCCGTTGGCCGGTCGCGGCATGTCCGGCTTGGCGAGGGTCGGCCGCCAGCCTTGCAGCCGGCCGCCCTTGCTCGCTTGATCGATCCGCTGTTCCACTTCGCGGACGGATGACAGATATTCGTCGAGCCGGCGCTGGTCGGCCTTGCTCACGGTGTTGCGAATGCCGCGCGTGTCGTCGATCACGGCATCGAGCACGCTTTTGTCGGCCCGGCCAACTTCGTCGCGGAAAAGTCGATCGAAGGCCAGCCCGGGATAGAGTTCGAGCGGCGTCGGCGTGGTGGCCGAGCTCCACGAGATGTGCGAGCTATAGATCATCGAGTAGTTCTTGTGTATGGCCGCGATCGACGGCTCGCAGCCCAGCACCAGGCTCGGCACCTTGGTCTGATCCTTCAACCGTTGGGCCAACACCTGATCGCAACTTACCCCCGACTTGATCTCTCCCGCCGGTGCCAAGTGCGCCCCCGTGAGCAAGTTCCCGGTCTGGCAACTATGAATGCCGCCGATCAGGGCTTCCTGGTTGTAGAGCCCGCGGAGAAACAGCAATTTCTCGCGCACGGGCAAGAGCGGCTCCAGCACCTTCCCCAACTCCATCCCCGCCCCTTCCCCCTTCGCCCACCACTCCTTGCTGTGGTAGCCGTTCCCGGAGAACAGACACGCAAACCGCACCGGCGGCTCGGAGGATTGATTCTTCGCCTTCTCATCGCCCCACACCGGGATCGATTCGAGCCACGGTAGGGCCATGGAGACGCCGACGCCGCGGAGGAAGGAGCGGCGAGAGAGGGGGTGTACAGGGTTCATTTGAAACGTTCCTTGGATCATTCGGTCTTCGGTAGGAAATATTCTACACGCACGCGTCGGATCGATTCCACGACAATTATGCCTTCACTCCTCAAACCCACTCCCCCGCACCATTCGAAACTGCGGACTCTTCACGATCGCCAGCACCGCGCTCGTCACGCGGCCCTCGTTCTTGTTCAATTCCGCGACCATCTCGTCGAGAAGCGATTCATCGGACAGGGCCACCGCGCGGCCCAACGCATACCCGAGCAACCGTCTACAGAATAGCCGCGTGATTACGTCCTTCTTCTTGGTGAGCAGGTACGTACGCAGGCCGTCGATGCCTTCGAATTGGGTGCCGTCTTTCAACTGGCTCTTGGCGTCGATCGGTAGGCCGCCAAAGTCTTTGTCGCGGCGGCGGCCGATGGGGTCGAATTGTTCGAGGGCGAAGCCGAACGGGTCGATGCGGACGTGGCAGTTGGCGCAGGCGGCGTTCGAGGTGTGTTTCTCGACGAGTTGACGCATGGTGAGTTTGTCGGCTCCGCCTTCCTCTTCGGGCAGGCGCGGCACGTTGGCGGGTGGGCGTGGTAGCTTTTCGCCGAGCAGTGTTTCAACCACCCAGTTGCCGCGGAGGACTGGGCTGGTGCGCGAGGCCCCGGACTGTTTCGCCTGTACACTGGCGAGGCCGAGGATGCCGCCGCGGCCGTGCTTTTTCACGCCCTCGACCCGCCGCCATTGCGGACCGGTGACTTTCTCGATGCCGTAGTGCTTGGCGAGCGATTCGTTGAGGTAC
>JAIOQJ010000538.1 GCA_021413475.1 Planctomycetota bacterium
CGGTGTGCTGGCTGATTGCGCCAGACAAGGACGGGAGGCGACCCCCATGCCCAGCAATGCCGTCGCGAATGCCCCCGCGCGAATGATTCGTAACATGTGACGACCTTTCTCCGACACCGTCGGTACCATGCAGCGAGCGACGAACGGGACGCAAACCGTACCTGATTTATCGGGTGAATCGGTTCAAGAGGTCGAATCAGATATGCGGGTTATGCGGGTTGACGGTGGAAAATGGGTAAGCAATGACGATCGGGTGGGGAAAGATTCAGGCGTCCGCTTGGGTTTCGGGAGAGATAGCCCCGGAAACGGTGAGAGTGGCGAAAATCTCTTCCATCTGCCGGACGGCACCGGTAAATGAAGCCGATGCCATTTCGAAATTGGTGTGGGAAGAGACACGTTTGTATTCGCGTGCGAAGAATTCTGAAGATCGCCGCAATTTGCCGAGTTTCCCTTTGAGACGACGAAGATAGTCGCTCAGGTCGCCGCGTTGAAACGCGGGTTCGACGGCACGAATTGAGTCGTAGACCAGGCGGTGGACGTCGAGCATCTCCTCGTCATCCTGGACTTCGTCCGCATGTTTCAAGAAATTGCGGATCATCCAGAGATGAGCCAGGACGAAATTCAGACGCTCGACAGCTTCGGCGGCACTCATGATGTAGCGGAAGGCGGAGGAGGAACCACGGCGACGGTCGCCGGCTTAGTGGCGTGCTTCTTACGAGCGGCTTCCTCCGCTTCTTCCTTGGATCTCAGCACGAGAAAGACACCCGAGCCGATTAATAAAATCCCGACCCACATTTTCCACGAAGGCGATTTGATGTCGAAATTGAGTGGATTACCGGGCTTGGGATCCCAGATCGAGCTGATCAAAGTGTTGATGACCGGAGCGATGCCGAAAATCAGAGGGGCAATTAGCATCCGAAAAGTCGCTGGGTCGAAGGCGGGATTGTCTTTCTTCATCTCCAGCCCAGTGGCCATGGCCGACTTACTGGCAAAGATTACACAAATGGCACCCACGGCACCGGCGACGCCCGCGAAGCAACTGAAGACCAAGCCCGTGGTCGACCAAGACGGCCATTCTTCTTGACCGGAGATGAACAGGCAGAGCGGGAAAATAACAGCGATAACGAAATAGGCGATACCGACGCACAAAATAGCCGTCAGACGAGCGTTCGATTTACCACCGAGTTCAGAACCGCCGTAGAAAACGAGCGGAACGTAACAGCCCCATGATAATCCCGCGAGGATGACGTAGCCCCACCAGGGAAAATTCATGGTCGCAACCTCTTTGAGTGAGTGTCATTGAACAAACGAGGGGCGATGGAAGGCATGCCGAACCGGCTGGGAGGGAATGACCCTGACGGGATTTGAACCCGTGTCGCGGCCTTGAAAGGGCCGTGTCCTAGACCACTAGACGACAGGGCCAGCAGATCAGCAATTCTGAGTTTTAGGAGCCTGCCCATGGGACGTCAAGGCAAACGATGGTTTCAAAGTTTCTGAAGCAGGCATTTTTTTCATGTGTTGAATCCTTTTTCTCCGTCGGCCCTCTGATCGAGAGTGCGAATCGGAGCGGTGCTTCCCCTAACCATTCGAAACGCTCCACGTATGATATTGGTGATTCGAACGAGTCACCCTAGTTGAGGGAGAGATACAATGGCGAGCCCAAATGTTCACGAATTCGGCACGGATAACTGGCAAGCGGACGTTGTAAGTAGCGGCGTCCCCGTGCTTGTCGATTTCTGGGCCCCTTGGTGCGGCCCCTGTCGGCAACTCACGCCGATCATCGATCGCGTGGCCGACCAATTCGCTGGCAAGGTGAAAGTCGGCAAAGTCAACGTTGATGAGAACTACGAATTAGCCACCCAGTACGGGATCTCGACCATCCCGCGCCTGATGATCTTCAAAGGGAGCGACCAGCCCGTACAGACGATCGTTGGCCTAACTTCCGAGGCTGAACTGGTCAAGATGCTGAATGGAATGGTGGCGTAAGGTCTTACGTCATTGATCGTTTGCCGATTCGGGAAATCCCATCCGAAGGCCACGAAAAGGCGGAATCCAACCCTGTTGGATTCCGCCTTTTCGAGGCCTTTTTGCATGCGATTTCGAATGTTTCAAATCATCGAACGAACACCATCAGATCGGAAGAGCACACGTCTAGGGAACCAGCGAAAGGATTGCCGCCCTTTACTTCTTGCCGATGCTATACAGGTGCGTCTCCGTCCGGATCCAGAGTTTGCCGGCGATGACAATGGGGCTGGCGTTGATCCCCGACGCAAGTTTATTCTTGGCGACTTCCGTGCAAGCATCGGGCGAGATTTCCAGGATCGTTGTCAGGCCATCGCGATTGCAAACGTAAAGATGTTTGCCAACGAGCAACGGAGAGGAATAAATACTCCCCTTCAAACGCTCTTTCCATTTTTGGCTGCCCGTTTCCGCCTGAAAACAACTAATTAAACCCTGATCGCTAACCACATAGAGATGGCCATCGTTCCAGAGCATACTCGGCGGGTATGGGAATTCGTTGCTGTTTTCTTTCTTCCAGGCGACCGATCCATCAGCTTTCACGCCGATCAGACGACGCTGGGCGAAGCCGCTGGAGGCGAAAATCATCTTGCCGCCGACGGTGACGCTATTGCCGCTGACCTCGGCCAGGCCGCTCTGTTCCCAGATAACGCCGCCATCTTTGGGATCGTAGGACGTCACAAACCCATTGCCGACGGTAATGAGTTGCGGCTTGCCATCGAATTCCGTGACGATTGGACTGCCGTAACTGCCAATTCCGGTCTTCTTTCCTTTTCGCCAGCCAATTTCTCCATTTTCGCGATTGAAGGCGGCGAGCCAGCCTCTGCCCGGTGAGTCGTCGTTGACGAACACGTAAGGCCCCCAAATCGCTACCGAACTGGCATAGCCGTGGCTTCCGCCGGCCCCGTGCGGTCCGGCTTCCTTGCTCCAAAGGATCTTGCCATCTAAATCCAGGGCCGTGATGTGAATCGCCTTGTTGTTGGCGAAGGCGACAAAGACACGTTGCCCATCGGTCGCCGGCGTGCTTGAAGCATGAGAGTTGTCGTTGTGCTTGCTCGCGAAGTTCTTTTCGTGGACCGTTGTTTCCCAGAGTTTCTCGCCGGTACCTCGATCGAAGCACAATACGAACTGCCGTTCCGCCTTTTCATCCGCGCTGGTGACGATCACGCGATTGCCAACCAAGATCGGTGTCGAATGCCCCCGGCCGGGGATTTCTTTCTTCCACACGATGTTTTCGGTTTCAGACCAGGAGAGGGGTGCCTCGGCATCTGGGCTATGATTGTCCCCAGTGGGGCCGCGCCACCAGGGCCAATCACCGGCTGCGACTTTGATCGGCGCGAGTTCGGGCAGCGATTTCGCCGAAATATCGAGTTCACTCGGATTCGGTCGTAACAAGAACCAGGTCACTCCGCAAACGATCCCGCCCAGAACAAGCACCCAGAGTACGATCGAGAATTTCGACATGAGCAACTCCCCAATAGTCGTGAACGATTGCGAATATTGTACGGAGCCAGCATTTGCAAGTATCGGCGGGCCGAGGGGAAGCAAATAACTACACTAAATTCATGAATCCGGTCGTTTTCGCATTGCGGCATCCATTGACCATCATGGTCGGGGTCGTCGCCATCATGTTGGGTAGTGCCCTTTCCGTTTCTCGCATGAAAGTCGATATTTTCCCGGCCCTCAACATGCCGGTGATCTACGTCTGCCAACCATACGGCGGCATGGACCCCGCCCAGATGGAAGGCTTGCTGACGAACTATTACGAATTTCACTTTTTGTACGTTTCCGGCATCCATCACGTTGAATCGAAAAACGTACAGGGCATGGCCCTGATGAAGCTCTACTTTCATCCCGGCACCGACATGTCCCAGGCCATGGCCGAGACCGTGGCGGCTGTAAATCGTTCGCGGTTCATGATGCCGCCGGGCACCGTGCCGCCGTTCGTCAGCCGTTTCGATACGGGCAGTGCGTCGGTCGGCTACCTCGTGCTTTCCAGCGAAACGCGCAGCATCAAAGACATTCAAGACCTCGCGACCTTGAAGGTCCGGCCGAGTTTCTCCAGCATCCCCGGTATTTCGACACCACCCGCCTTTGGCGGCAATCAGCGGGCGATCGTGGTTCAGGTCGATCCGGACGGCCTGCGTTCGAATGGCTTGACGGCCGACGATGTGACACAGGCGCTCGTTACCGGCAACGTGGTAAGTCCCTCCGGTAATGCGCGCATCGGCGACCGCATGTTCATTGTCCCCACCAATTCGATCGTCGGTTCGAACCCGAAAAAAGAACTCGGCAATATCCCCGTGAAGCTCGGCAAAAGCCCATTGTTTCTTCGAGACGTCGCGACGATAGAGGACACTTCGGACATCACGGCCGGCTACTCGCTCGTCAATGGTCGGCGTTCCGTTTATATGCTCGTGACCAAGCGGGCTGACGCGTCGACACTCGATGTCGTCGGCGAACTGAAGAAAGCACTTCCGAAGATCCGCGAGCAAGTCCCCGATGATGTGAAGATTGAGTTCGCCTTCGATCAATCGCCGATTGTCACCGAAGCCATGTGGGGCGTTGCCGCCGAAGGGATGCTCGGGGCGGCTCTGACGGGCTTGATGGTGCTCCTCTTCCTGCGCGACTGGCGGACGGTGATCGTCGTTGTTCTGAATATCCCGCTGGCGATCTTTGCTTCGCTGTTTGGACTTTGG
>JAIOQJ010000041.1 GCA_021413475.1 Planctomycetota bacterium
GGATGAACTTCCGCAACCGCCATCGCTGTTGCCCAAGCCTCCCGTGCAGGAACCCTTTCAAGCGGTGACGATCACGAAGCCGAAGGTCGAACCGAAACCGGTTTGTGAAACCAAACCAGTTTGTGAAATCAAACCAACCTGCGTTGCCAAGCCCGAGGCTGACAGGCCCGCGCGAGCCGGCATATTCAGCGGCCTGTTCCGGAAATCCGATCCGCGTCCAAACACGCCGATATGCGAGCCATGCGGGAAGAAAGAAGCGGCCGGTAAGGCCGCGGTCGCAACGGCCGAACCCGAGCTGGCGAAACCTGTGGATGTCGCGGCGAAAGAGCCGGAAATGGTTGCGCCAACCATGGTAACGGCTAATAAGCCGGATACCGTTCAGCCTGACATGGGAACTGCCAAAGAATCCCCCATGCCGGATGCGACAAAGAAAGATGCTTCAGAAATGCCCGCTGGCAAAGCAGTGGTGGGGACCAACGAACCGGAAATGCCAGCTGGAAAGGCTTCGGTTGGCTCGAATGAGCCGGCGACGGGGGAACCGAAACGGATGCCGCAAGTCGCCAGCGTCGATCCGATGACAATGCGACCGGTGCTCAACGATCCGCTATCGCTGCCAACCTCACGCAATATGCCAGGTGCCGGCTATCCGACGGTCGCGATCGAGAAGCAGAGAATGCTGGAGATGATGGAGACGTTGAAGCACGCGCTTCGCCCATCGGAGCGGATGACCGCGGCCGAGGATCTGGCGAAGGGACCGTTCTCGCGAGGGGCCGACGTCCACGATGCTTTGCTTCTCGCCGCCCAGGAAGACCCGGCCGGCATCGTGCGTGCTACATGTATCCGCTGCCTATCGAAACTCGGCGTTCGCGATCATAAGTTCATGACATTGCTCGCCGAATCTCAAGAAGACGAGAACCCCGATATTCGCGATGAAGCGAAATATGCGATGCAGAAGGTGAAGCGCCAGTAGGTGTCGCTGGCTTTATTGGCGAGCCGGCTCGCCATAATTCCCTCACCGATACCACTTCCGATAGTGCTCCGCGATCTTGCGCACGGTGCCATCCGGATCGGTGGTCATCATCTGATCGAGCCGTTCGATAAAATCGACCCGGCGCTCGGCGGCCACTCGGGCCGCCCCTGCCCGGACCGCCGAATCGGGATCGTTACTGAGCCGTTGCAGCCAGACCGAGAGATTGGCGTCTTCGTCGTCTGGTAGTTCAAGCAGCAGTTTGAGCCGGTCTTTCGGATCGGGATTGGTCAGCATTCGGCCAAGCCGGATATCGCGATCGCGGAGATTGCGGCTGCGAAGCGACATCTCGCACATCTGGCGAACATCCGCATCCGGGTCGTGCAGCCAGTGTAAAAGCTCTTCGGATGAAACGAGTACCGAATCGCCCCCTCCTTCCGAAATCGGTCCCAGGGCGACCATCGCGGCCAAGCGAACGTCGGCTTCCGGGTCGTTCAGCATGGGAACCACGGCGGGGAGGAGATTCAAATCGATCCGTCGAGCGATTTTGATACCTTCGATGCGATGCTCGGCCGAGCGATCTTTCAACGCGGCGGAAACGAACGTCCGTGCTTTGGACGCGGCTTCCGCCCCGCCACTGGTAAGCAGTTCGGGAAGCATCTGCAACGCCGCCAGTTGGCCGGCAGGACTGAACGTCGGATGGGCTTCGAAGAATCGATCGGCGATTTTGACGGAGCGCGGATCCTTCGGCTCTCGCTCGGCGATCATCTTTTCCAGGCTCGTTCGCGCGATGGCGCACAACTTCGCGTCGTCCTTGCGTAAACAAGCCAGAAGTCGTGGCACCGAGGGTTCGCCCATGCTCACCAATCGATCCGCCCATGCTTGCCGTTCCGTCTCCGCGGCGCGTTCGAGGCGATAGCCGTAGTACCAGCAGGTCAGCGTCGTTCGCTGCGAAAAAGCCGCTCCGCCGGTGAGGGCCAGCATGGCGCAGACGATCAACAACACGACTCGACGGCGATTGCCGCGACGCAGTTCCGACATGGTGGCCTCCAGTTTCCGCTTCCGTGCCGATCACGGGCCGACCCGATACTAGAGAAAATGGCACGATCAGAGCAAGGTCAACCGAGTTGATGGAAAGCTCGTTGATCCTTCAATCTTGCCCAGCTTCTAACCATTCAGTGTTGGTAAGGTGGGATTCGTTCACGAGCGTTTGGCAAACCATTCGATGAAGAAGACAAGAATGTCCCAATCCGGTTTGACGAGGGGCCCCATGATTCAAGCACGACTTCTGCTCGTCAGCCTCACCATCTGGATCGGCTGCTTGACACCCGCTCAGGCCGAGGATCCCGCCGTCAAGCGGGCCTCCGCTTCGACCCCGGCCCTCAACAAGCATATTCCAAGGCCCTTGCCGGTCGATATGGCGGCAGTCCCCGCCAAGACTCGTGAGGCGATCACGAAAGTGATGAAAGCGCCGACCATCACGGCCGCCGCCCCTGAGGAAGAATTCACCACGACGGCCGACCTTTACGGATGGTTGCTCGAACACCCTGATCGAGTCTGTCTCGCCTGGCAACGGCTGAATATCGCCGCCATCGACATTCGCGCCCAGGCCGAGGGAAAGTTCTCCTGGAAGGACGAGCATGGAAGTGAAATGAACTGGAGCACGGTCGCCAAGAATGGCGAGGGACGCATCTGGTTCGCCGAAGGTAAAATTCGCCCCGGTGCGTTGCTGCCGATGGTTGCCGTGAAAGCGGTCGCCGTGTTACACCACACATTGAAGATCGACGACATCGGCCAGACGGTGATCCGCCATCAGGTGGAAATCTATCTGCAGACCGATAGCAAGGCGGCCGTTTTAGTGACGAAGCTTCTCGGCCCCGCAGCCCCGCGCATGGCAGAAGATGGTTCGGAACAACTGATGCTTTTCTTTTCTGGGATTGCCCGCTACCTCGATCGACACCCGGAAAAGACCCGGGCGCTTTTGGCCGAGAAGAAGTAAGTGATCACCATTTTGCCGTGAAGCCGCGACGCGGATTCTTCGGAGCGGAGCGCT
>JAIOQJ010000539.1 GCA_021413475.1 Planctomycetota bacterium
CAATCGCATCAATCAATTCCCATACAACAATCGTGCCGAACAGGATTGCTCCCGACCCCTTTCTTCAACGTTTCGCCAGCAGCTCCCGCATGGTATTCTGGATCGTCTCGATCCGTTCACTCATGAAACTATTTTCTTCGCATGTGAGCGCCAGCGACAATTGGTTCTCCTTGGTGCAGACATCGGCCGTCAGCGGGGCCATCACGCCAAGCGGGGCGCAACGCCACGATCGTCCGAAATGAGCTTGCATCGGCTCGCTAACCCATTCGCCTCTAAAGCGTGTGTTGGTCAGCCCCGCGGCGAAGGGAGCTACCTTGTACGGCAACGACCATCGCCAGCGCCGCGGCAGCCACGGGAAGATTCGCCGCAGCGTCTTGAAGGCGTCCAGGCTGGCGAAGAACCATTGCCCGTCGCGAATGCGCACCGACTGCGCGCACACCGATTCGATTAACGCCTTCCATTGGGCCGGCTTCGGTTCCGGCAGGTGTAAAATCGAAAACGCCAGAAACATTCCCCACGCTCGCTCCAATGGCTCGCCGACAACTGACCGCAAATCGACAAAATTGATCAAGTCGATCCGCCGACGCCACCATTTGCGATGCCGTTCGGGAAGCACGTCCGCGATCGCCCAGAGTAAAGCGGCGGCGACGACGTCGTTGAGCGTCGCGCCGGCTGGCCGGGCCGGATGTTGCAGGTCGAGCAAATGAACGCGCATGCGAGTCTGGTCAGGCCGCGGCCGAGGTATCGAGTAAATGCGTGTGGCGGCGATCGCTTCGCGGATCGATTCGATCTGATACGCGAACCAGTGCCGCCAGGTTTGCCAGGGCCGGTAGATGGTTTTGACGTCGGGTACGACGAGGTCGGTAGCCGTGATTTGGTTCACGACGGGAAACCCAGCGAATCGCGAGAGAATGCGGCGAAAAAGGTCGGACGCCGAGACTCCATCCATCGGCCAATGCTGCCAGGTCATCCCGATGTGTGGATGCGGGGCTGTCCGCACCACCCAAAGGCGAACGAGTGGATCCACGTCAGGCCGGAATCGGCGATTGAGTTCGTTGGAACAATGGTCCGCCAGCGAAGAATCGATCGCCTCCACATTGATGTTCGGACGCCCGGGTCGGTACATCACGGTGCGGCCATCGCCCGACGCAAGCGGGAGCCCGACGCCAAGGATGGCTAATTCATCTTCCGCGGCCGCCCGAAGTTTTTCCGCATCCACGGGTCCGTGAACTTCGATCGCGTCAATTCCCAGGAACGGCTGAAATTCTTCACAGGAGCGAATCAGTCGGTCGAAATCGCCCAATGGAAGAACGGGATTGCTGACCGGGGCGGCGGGCATGACCTTACCTCGACACCGGCTGCGCACCGTCGAAGACGTCGAGCAGATCCTGGACGGTTGAGCATTTAGCCAATTTTGTCACGGACGGCCGAACGCCGGTCGCTCTTTCGACGATCAGGACGAAGTTCACCTGGGTCAGAGAATCCCAATCCGGGAGATCGGCAAGCTCTTCGGTTCCGTGCAGAGTTCCCGGCTTGACCTCGACCAAGCGTTCCAGTTGGCGGAGTTGTTCATCGCGCGTCATTTGGTGTCTCCCATCAGTGCGATTGGGGTGGGGAAAAACTCACGTGCGGACGGTGATCGATTTTTCGACGTTTGATAATAGCGGGAAGAAGTGGTAATAACAACGACTTTCCGGCTGACTCATGCCGCTGCGCGTCGCGGCTTTTCCTCGATCGCCGGCGAATCGCTCAGCCGTACTTCGTGGTAGCGGGTTCCAATCGAGTCGTAGAAGATGATGCGATGCTCTTCGTCGGTCCAGAGGGCGGAGTTTTTGAGCATCCGCGGGCCTTCGATGTGGAAGAGATAGCCGCAAGTCCGGCCGGCCCGTTTGATCTCGGCGGCGAAGAATGGCGTGGAAAAGATCTCCAGACGGTCATGGGCGCACAGGTGTTCGCGCACGTACTTGTGCAAGTCGCTGAGCGTCGGTAACGGCACAACCGTTTGAGTCATCGCTGATTGGCCCCGGTAGTCTAATCCAACGTCCGCGGCTATTCATCGGACGGGAACGGACCGGGAAACAGTCTCGGTGTGAGTTGAAGAGAGAGAGCGGAAATGAAACGGACCGATTCTGCGGGATGAGGCCGGTACTGCCAGTTCTACCAACCGTGCAGTTGTCGAAGGGCTTCGTAGAGAACGATCCCCGCGGAAGTGGCTAAATTCAGGCTCCGCGTGGCACTCCCGGGCATGGGGATGTGAACGCTTCGATGAGCGTACCGTTCCCTGATTGTCAGAGGAAGGCCACGCGATTCGTTGCCGAAGAGGAGACAATCACCGGCCTGGTAGTGAGCTTGCGTGTACAAGCGCTTCGCGTCCGTTTCGATACAGATGATGCGATCGACACCAATGACGGCCTCGAACTCGGCGAAGGTGTCATGCCGGAACATTTCAACATCGGGCCAATAGTCGAGCCCCGCCCGCTTCAAATCGCGGTCGCCGATGTGAAAACCGAGTCGACCGATCAGGTGCAGTGTCACGTCCCCGGCCGCGCAAAGGCGGGCGATGTTCCCGGTGTTGGGCGGGATCTCCGGTTCCCAGAGTGCCAGATGCAACAGCTTCATCGTTTATACCGATCGTGCCGAGTATGCCGGTCTCGCAAGTTGTGCGCTGGGTCCACCGCCGCGATCCGGCCCTTCCTTACTTTCCAAACCTACCGCATCGCGCGGCATGGCGAACAATAGAGGTGATGGCCAACCGCCGGAGACACCCCGATATGTCCAAACAGCCCGAGCCCGCGGTCGAACCCCCAGTTCGCTCCGCTCGTCGCGGCGTCGATGTCGTCGCATTGACGCTCTGCGCCACTGGTCTGTTTCTCGCTTTCAGTCTATTCAGTCAGACGGCCCCCGAGCATTTCACGCCGCCCGCTACCGCTCCGGAATACGCGATCACCGATCATGTTGGTTCGGGGCTGTTTGAGGCCCTGGGGCTGGCGGCCTACGGTTTTCTGGCCGCCTGGGTCTTCCTCGCATGCACGCGCTTCACTCGGCCGAGTTGGTTCCGTTTCACGCGACTGACGATGGGCTGGGCTCTCCTGATTGCCGGTGCCGCCATTGCTCTCGATCGTTTCTCTCCCAAAGTGGAGGGCCCTCTCACCGGGCCTGGTGGATCGATCGGCGCGGCCGGAGCGGTCTGGTTGGAACAGAGTTTCCCTACGTTCTGGTGGACACTCCCGCTGAGCGTCGGTCTCGTGTTCGGCTTATATCTCGCCGCCGAGTTCGTGGTGCGGGCGATCGCGCGCGGCGTCACGGCCACGATTCGGTTCATCTTTGCCACCATCGAGTGGCTTCTGTTGCGGATCTCGGATGCACTGAATTTGATCGCGAATGGGCTGAAACGCGTCGCACTGCCGATCAGCCGGCACTTGCATCCGGAACGCTTTCCGATTCCGATGGCGATCATCACGCGACCGGAGACAGGAACTTCCGGCTTGTTGAATATCCCCATCCATCACCACCAACGGCCGGTCGATTCCAAGCCGGAATTAACGGTGTATCCACCGCGCATCACCACGCCCAAAAAAGAGGAAGTCCCTGTCGAAATCGAACGCCCGTACGACTTGCCTTCGCTCGATCTGCTCGATGAGCCGATCGCCATCAAGCTAGACAACGAAGACGGCCGCCTTCGCGATGTGGCGACGCATCTGGAAAAGGCATGTGCGGACTTCGGGTTGGTCGTCAAGGTCGTCGGTATCCACACCGGGCCAGTGATCACGCAGTTTGAAATCAGCCTTGATACCGGGATGCGGGTTTCGAAAATCACGTCACTTTCCGACGATCTCGCCTTGCATCTGAAGGTGCCGAGCGTCCGCATCGTCGCGCCGATCCCCGGGAAGAACACCGTCGGCATCGAGGTGCCCAACGAGCACCGTGCCGTCGTCCGCATGAAGGAGCTGGCCCTGGCGGGGAACGCCAAGATTGCCAAGTCGAAGCTGCCGTTGTTGCTTGGCAAGGACAGCGAAGGTCGTCCGTTAATTCATGACCTGGCCGACATGCCGCATCTGCTGATCGCGGGCCGAACTGGCACCGGCAAATCGGTCTGCTTGAACTCGATCATTCTAAGCTTGCTGATGACGCGCCGGCCGGACGAGTGCAAGCTGATTATGATCGACCCGAAACAAGTCGAACTTGCGGAATACGGCCGCTTACCGCATTTGATGCACCCCGTCGTCACGGATAACAAAAAGGCGGAAGCGATCCTCTCCTGGGCCGTCGACAAGATGGAGGAGCGTTACGAAATCCTCCGCCGGGCACGGGTTCGCAATATCGCCTCGTACAACGAATTGCCGCACGACGAAATCCTGCGCCGGGTCAAACCGGTCGACGAGGAAGAGGAAGAACGCGTGCCGGCGCACATGCCGTATATCGTCATCGTCGTCGATGAAGTCGGCGACTTGATGATGGCGATGAAGAAAGAGGTCGAGGGACACATCATTCGTCTGGCACAGAAGTCCCGAGCGGCCGGAATTCATTTGATCCTGACCACCCAACGGCCGACGGTCGATGTCATCACCGGCCTGATCAAATCGAACTTACCCGCCCGCGTCTGCTTTCAGGTGGCGGATCGTTCGAATAGCCGGGTGGTGCTGGACGAAATGGGGGCCGAAAAGCTCCTTGGCAAGGGCGACATGCTCTTCCTGCAACCGAACACCAGCACGATCGTTCGCGCCCAGGGGGCCTTCGCCAGCGATGCGGAGATTCTGCGGATCGTCGGGAAACTCGAAGTCGAAAACCCCAACTACGATTCGGAACTCCTCGGCCTGCAACAAAAAGACGGCCCCGGCAAGGGCGGCATGATGGAGGCGATCCGCAAGCGCGACGAACTATACGAAGAGGCCATCGAGATCGTCATCCGCGAAGGCCGCGGCAGCGTCTCGCTTTTGCAGCGAGCCCTCGGCATCGGCTACGGCCGCTCGGCCCGCCTCGTCGATTACATGGCGGAAGACGGCATCGTCGGCAATTACAACGGTGCGCAGGCCCGCGAGGTCCTTTTCACGATGGACCAATGGAACGAAATGAAAAACGGCGGAGCCGATTCGCTGGCGGAGAGTGCGTGAGAAAACAAGAGAATTTAGCCACGAAACACACCGCGAGGCGAAGCCGCAATCATAAAAAAACGACCACGGATTTCACGAAGAGCACGGATAAGAAAACGATTACCTCGTTCAGGTTTTATCCGTGTTATCCGTGAAATCCGTGGTTGCTTATTTTTTTCGTGTATTTCGTGTGTTTCGTGGTTAATTGCTTTTGTTTTTGCTCTTTCCGCGCGCATCTTTGGTCGCGACCCGATCGATCCATCAAACCATTTTCCCAACTCCTGAGAATTTGTCCTTGCTCCCGCGTCAAATCTTGTAGTGCCGCCGATCTTCTTCCCGCCAATCAGCCAATCGAAAAAGTGATCGATCACTACATCGACGGGTTGATGAAGCAGGAAAACGTCGTTCCCGCTCCGCAAGCGGACGATGCCACCGTTATCCGCCGGCTGACGCTCGATCTCGTCGGCCGTATTCCGACGCCGGCCGAGACCAAGGCGTATGCCGAATCGAACGACTCCAAAAAGAAGATTCAGCTCATCGACCGGTTGATCGCTTCCCCGGCCTTCGTCCGCTATCAAGCGGTGATGTTCGATGCCATGCTGGCGACGCCGTTGAGCCCCCGCGGCTCCGGTTCGCTCCGCGACTACTTCACCAAGGCGATCGGCGAGAATCGGCCCTGGAGCCAGATCTTCAAAGAGATCGTCACTCCGGATGAGAAAGACGCCAATCAAAAGGGCTCGGTCGAATTTCTCAAGGCTCGCATCACCGACCTCGATCGGCTCACCAACGAAGTCAGCGTCGTCTTCTTCGGCGTGAATGTCTCGTGCGCCCAGTGCCACGACCATCCGCTGGTGAACGATTGGAAGCAGGACCATTTTTTTGGCATGAAGACTTTCTTCAGCCGGACCTTCGACAATGGCGGCTTCCTCGCCGAACGCGAGTTCGGCACCATCAAGTTCAAGCCGAACAAGGGTGCGGAGAAACTGGCCAAGCCGATGTTCCTGTCGGGCGCATCGATCGAGATGCCCAACTTCCGCGAGCCGAATGCCGCGGAACAGAAAATGGAAAAAGAGAAGTTCGACAAAGCCAAGACGAGCAAAGTGGCCCCGGCTCCTCCGACACTGAGTGCTCGGGCGAAACTCGTCGAGACCGCGTTGAAGGGGGACAAGAACGAGTTCTTCTCGCGGTCGATTGCCAACCGCATGTGGCATCGCTTCTTCGGCTTCGGCCTCGTAAACCCGCTCGATCAGATGCACTCGGAAAACCCGCCCAGCCATCCCGAACTCCTCCAGTGGTTGGCCCGCGACACCGCCACGAATAACTACGACATCCGCCGACTGATCCGCGGCATCGTATCAAGCGAAGCGTACTCGCGAAGCAGCAAGTCGCCGAGCGAAGTACCGCCGGCCCCGAAGTTCTTCGCCGTGGCCCGCCTGAAGCCGTTGACGCCGATGCAACTGGCGACGTCCATGAAAATCGCCACGACCGACCCCACCTCGTTCGAGAACCAGAAGGCCGACGATCTCGAAAAGAAGCTCGCGGGACTCGAAGGCTCGGCCGGCGGATTCGCCAGCCAGATCGCCATCCCGACCGATGACTTCCAGATCGGCATCAACGAGGCCTTGCTCTTCAACAATAGCGACCGCGTGGCGAAGGAGTTCCTGACCGAGAACGGCGGTTCCCTGCTGGGGAAGGTCAAGGAATTGAAAGACACGAACCAGGCGGTCGATCTCATGGTGCGCAGCGTCCTGTGCCGGCCGGCCACCGATGAGGAAAAACAACTGCTCGGCGACTACATTAAAAAGCGGAGCGACCGGCAACTCGAAGCCTGCCGGCAAGTCGTCTGGGCCCTGATTACCAGTGCGGAATTTCGTTTCAACTACTAGAATTACCGACGCGACGCTCCACCGAGCGTCCACGACAAAGGGATATACCATGGGCAAGAATTTCTGCGGATCAACGGATCACGGCCTGAGCCGGCGCGGTTTCCTCGGCGGCGCCCTGGCCGCGGGTGCGACTGCCTTCAGCGACATGTCGCAAATCGATCTCCTTGCCAACTCCGCGCTGGCGAGCGAATTGAAGAAGGAACAGAAGCGGGTGATCCTGCTCTGGCTCGCCGGCGGTGCCAGCCAGCTAGAAACCTTCGACCCGAAACCGGGTGCCGCGACCGGTGGACCGTTCCGCTCGATCCAGACCGATGTGCCGGGCGTCCGCATCTCCGAACTGATGCCCGAGATGGCCCAGCGGATGAAGAATACTTGCATCATTCGCTCGCTGAACACGCGGAACGGCGATCACGGCAGCGGCGCGAAGATCATGATGCGCGGCCGGGCCGACGAGGCGAACCTCAAGTACCCCGACCTCGGTGCCGTCCTCGCCAAGGAGATGGGCCGGGCCGACAGCAAGGTCCCCGATTACGTCGCTTTCTATTCGCAAACGGAAGGCCGCATGCCGGGCGACTCCGGCTTCCTCGGCTCGCGTTACGCTCCGATGGAACTGACGACCGGCAACATGCCCGAGAACATCAAGAAGCTAGACGGCATCACGGAGCTCGATCATCAGCAGCGTGCCGACCTTCGCGACCTGATGAGCAAGAAATTCGCCGCCGGCCGTTCGTCGACCACGCTCGGCAGCCATAACGAGGCGTATCAGCGTGTCCGCGGGTTGATGGCGAGCGAGAAGCTCTTCGACATCAATCAAGAATCGGCCACCGTCCGCGCCAAGTACGGCCCGACGCAATTCGGCGAACAGGCCCTGGTCGCTCGACGCCTTGTCGAAGCCGGCGTGCCGTTCGTTCGCGTCGCCCGAGCCTGGTGGGATAGTCACGGGCAGAACTTCGAGACTCATCAGGAGATGGTTACCGAACTCGATCACGTGATGGCGACACTGATCGACGATCTCAAGGAACGCGGTCTGCTCAATAACGTCATGATCATCACTCTGTCGGAGTTCGGCCGCACGCCGAGCATCAACTCCAGCCTCGGCCGCGATCACTTCGGCAACGCTTGGTCCACGACCATCACCGGTTGCGGCATCAAGGGCGGTGCCTGCTACGGCAAGACCGATGCGACCGGCAACAAGGTCGTCGACGGCGAAATCGCCGCCGGCCCGCTGTTCGCCACCATCTATCGGGCGCTCGGCATTAACCCGAACAAGAACTACTACGTCGGTTCCCGGCCAGTTCCGCTGGTGAATCCCGGCATCGAAGAAGTCAAAGAAGTGCTGGCGTAAGCCTTGGCGAGCCGGCTCGCGTAAGCGGCCGGAGTATTCTAAACATTAACCTGCGAGCACTCATGGCCATCAATCCCGATAAATTGAAACTCGTCAAGGATATCCCGTTCAAAGCCATCGTCTTTGGCATCGCCCGCGTGCCAAAATCGACGCGCGTGTTCCTTGGCGGTTCCGATTTCAAGGTCTACGAGGCCGACCTGTTGGCCGCCAAGTTTGAGCCGAAGGAACTTTACGCTCACGAAACTTATGTCACCTCCGTCGCGCTGACAGGGAATACGCTCGTCTCCGGCGGCTACGACGGCAAGTTGATTTGGTGGGACATTTCGACGAACAAGCAGATCCGATCGATCGACGCTCATTCGAAGTGGATCCGCAAGGTCGTGGTGTCCAAGGACGGCAAGTTCTTCGCCAGCGTCGCCGACGACATGGTCTGCCGGGTCTGGGATGCCAGTAGCGGGCAGAAAGTTTACGAACTCCGCGGCCACGAAGAGAAGACGCCGACGCACTTCTTGTCGATGCTCTACAACGTGACGTTCTCGGCCGATGGCAAGTATTTGGCCACGGTCGATAAAGTCGGCCACATCGTCGTCTGGGACGCGAAGACCGGCTCGCAACTCGCCACGATGGAAGCCCCGGTGATGTACACTTGGGATCCAACGCAACGCCGCCATTCGATCGGCGGCATCCGTTCCGTGGCCTTCTCGCCGAATAGCTCGCTTTTGGCCGTGGGTGGCACTGGTAAGATCGGCAATATCGACCATCTCGAAGCCAAGACCCGCATCGAAATCTTCGACTGGCAAGCGAAGAAGCAACTCAACGAGTTCACGGGCGATAAGGCCGTGGGCATCGTCAATCACCTGGAATTCACCCCCGACGGTGCCCACCTGATCGGTGCCGGCGGCGCGGGCGAAGGTTGCCTGCTCTTCATCGACGTCAAGGAAAAGAAACTCGTTCGCCAGGAAAAGGTGGGCATGCACGTCCATCACTTCACGTTGAACGAAGGGGCTGACACGATCTTCAGCGTGGGGCACAACAAGCTCGCGATTCACGACATGAACGGCGAAGCCAAACCCAAATACGCGTGGCTCGGGGCTTGATCGGCACGAATCAAGCAAGTGTTTTCGTAGGACGGCCTTCCTTGGCCGTCCTTTTTCTTTTGGACGGCCAAGGAAGGCCGTCCTACGAAGAATCCGCTAAGCTGACACGAGTGAATCGTTCGCATTTTCGGAGTCGGCTCGCATGTTGAACACCTCATTGAAGGAAGCCGTCCTGCGCGTTTTGCCGCGGGTGGCCACGCCTGCCCAGTACATCGGCGGCGAATTGAACATCATCGTGAAGGACCATCGCGAGGTGCAGGGCAAGCTCTGCATGGCCTTTCCGGATACTTACGGCCTGGGCATGAGCCATCACGGTTTGCAGGTGCTCTATTCGCTCATGAACAGCGACCCGCGCTGGGCCTGCGAGCGTGCGTTCACGCCGTGGCTCGACTTCGAGGCCGTCCTGCGCGCCAATGCCTTGCCGCTCTATTCGCTGGAGACGTTTACTCCGCTGCGCGATTTCGATCTGATCGGTTTCAGCCTGCAATACGAAGTAGCCTACACGAACATCCTGACCATGCTCGATCTGGGTGGCATTCCGCTCTGGAACAAGGATCGCACGCTCGATCATCCGCTCGTCATCGCTGGCGGGCCCGGGGCGCAGAATCCCGAGTTGCTCGCTCCGTTCGTCGATCTCTTCATCATCGGCGACGGTGAGGAATCGTTGCCGTGGGTGATGGAAAGATGGATGGAGGCGAAGCAAAAGGCCCTGGCCGAAGGCGACCGCTCGTACCGCCGCCGTTGCGATATCCTGGCTTCGATCGTCGGTGCGACCACCTGGGCCTACGCGCCGATGTTCTACGAACCGGAGTACCATGCCGACGGCACGCTGGCGACCATGAACCGCACGCGGGCCGACGTGCCTCGCGAAGTGATGGCCTGCACGATCACGCAAGATTTCGACGCGATTCCGCTGCCGGTGCGGCCGGTGGTGCCGTTCGTCGAGACGCCGCACGACCGCATCGCCATCGAGATCATGCGCGGCTGTCCCTGGCAGTGTCGGTTCTGTCAATCGACCGTCATCAAACGGCCGTTGCGGGTGCGGAGCGTCGAAACCATCGTGCAGGCGGCCCTCGAATCGTACCGCAACACGGGGACCAACGAGATCTCGCTTCTAAGCCTGTCGAGCAGCGATTATCCGTACTTCGAGGAGTTGGTCACACGGATGCAGGAGGTGTTCCACCCGCTCGGCGTCAACGTCTCGCTGCCGAGCCTGCGGGTGAACCATCAGTTGCGGACGCTGCCGAAACTCATCAAGGGCGTTCGCAAACAAGGTCTGACGCTCGCCCCGGAAGTGGCCCGCGACGACATGCGCGAACAGATCCGCAAGAAGATCAAGAATGAGGATCTGATCGAAGGTTGCCGGGAGGCATTCGCCAACGGCTGGGAACGCGTGAAGCTCTATTTCCTCTGTGGATTGCCGGGAGAGCGGGCCGTCGATCTGGATGGGATTATCGACCTCTCGGAAACCATCTCGCGCGTCGGCAAGCAGGTTCGCGGCAAGTACGCGGAGGTGACCGCCAGCGTCTCGAACTTCGTCCCCAAGCCGCACACGCCGTACCAGTGGAACGGCATGCAGACACGCGAGTACTTCCAGTGGGCTGGACAGTATCTCCGCCAACGTGTGCGCCTCAAGTCGGTCCACATTCGCCAGCACGATATCGAAACGAGTTTGCTGGAAGGAATCCTCACCCGCGGTGATCGGCGTGTGTCGCTGGTTCTGTACGAAGCTTGGAAACGCGGGGCCCGGCTCGACGGCTGGAAAGAGTGCTTCAACGCCGAACTGTGGTGGAAGACGTTCGAAGATATGGGTGTCGATGTGGCGTTCTACAGCCAGCGCAGCCGGCCGACGACGGAGGTCCTCGCGTGGGACCATGTGAACGTCAAAAAGGGCCGCGGTTATCTCGAAAAGGAACAGGATCGTAGCGTGATTCAGTTGAAGGTGATGGCGGAAGCGGTCGGCGAAGGGAAAGGGTGCGGCGGTTGAGCCGCTTGCGGCTTAGCGCTCGCTCCCGTTAACCCGACGCGCTAGCGAGGGAGAGTCGCATCCCTCGCTAGCGCGTCGGGTTAACGGAAGTCGGCCGCTAAAATTCACCCCAACTTCCACGGCTCGCGATACTTATACCCCAGCAACTTGTTCGCCTCTTCGTCGTTGGTCACGCGTTCCGCCTTCGGGTCCCACGTCAGCAGTTTCTTCCGGTGCAACGCAATTCTCGCCAGCAGCGTCGTCGTCGTCGAGCGATGGCCGGTCTCCACGGGGCAATGGCACTCGCCGCGATCCTTGACGCGATCGAGAAAATCGCGGGCGTGGAACGACGTGTCGGCCGAACCCTTCATTCCCATCTCGGCAGCGCGGGCCGGTTTGCTGGCTCGGCCCTGCTCCGCGTTTTCCTTGCGTTTCAATGGACTCAATGCGGGCATTTCTTGGGTGCGGTTGTTCTCAGGGATGATTTCGTAACCTTTCCCTTCATGCATCAGCAGAGTGCCTTTGGTGCCGCGGAACTCTAGCTCAAGGCCGCGGAGGTTGCCCGGCGAAGCATTGGCATTGAACTGCGAGAACGTCACCAGGCAGTTGTCGTATTCCCAGATCGCTTCCATCGTGTCGGGGATCTCGCGGTTGTCTTCCACCGCGTACTTGCCCCCCATGGCGCAGACGGATTTCGGGGCATCCTGGCCGAGCGCCCACTGGATAACATCGAGATAGTGCGTGCCGAAGTTGGTGAGTTGCCCGCCTGAATACTCCCAGAACCAGCGGAACTTGTAGAGGCAGCGATTGGCGTTGTACGGCACCTTTGCGGCCGGCCCGAGCCAGGTGTCCCAGTCGAGACCCGCGGGCGGCTCGCTGTCTTTCGGATTACCGATGCCCATCGGCGATTCGTTGCGCAGGTGGTACGACTTCACGACCGTCACTTTGCCGATGGCCCCGTCTTGAATCAACTTGACGGCTTCCATGATGAACGGTGCCGACCGGCGGTGCAGGCCGACCTGCGTGACACGTTTCATCTTCTTGGCGGTTTCGACCATCCGCCGACCTTCGCTGATCGT
>JAIOQJ010000383.1 GCA_021413475.1 Planctomycetota bacterium
CTTCGCCGGCGGGGCCGCCTTCAGCTTGTCGAAGTGCGGCTCGGCCCAGTATTGCCGTTGCGAATTCCGCTCCGGCTTCTTTCGCTTCAGTTCTTTCTTTTTCCGCATTAGCATGGGATCTTTGGTGTCCTCGGGGATTTGGTCGTACTTTTCCTTCCAGCGCAAGATGCGCACGTCGTCCTCGTGGGCCAGGGCGTAGACATGGCCCTGCGTGTCGAACTGCGGCCGACCGGCCCGCCCGAAGATCTGGTGGGCGGTGCGCGGGTCGATCAGCTTTTCCTTGCCGAACGGGCCTTTCATCAGGCTCGTCATCACCACGGACCTCGCGGGCAAATTGATCCCGGCCGCGAGCGTTTCGGTACAGACCGCGACACTCAGCAGCTTGCGCTGGAAGAGATCTTCAACCGTACGGCGGTAGAACGGCAACAAACCCGCGTGATGGACGCCGATGCCGCGGCGGAGCATTTGTTTCAACTTCGGGCCGATGCCATTGGGCCATTCGAGCTTGTCGACAATCGCGTTGATCGGCCCGCGCTGGCTGGAACTCTGCACATCGAGCCCCTTGAGCATCTCCGCAACCGACCAGCATTCGTCGCGGTTGAAGCAGAAGACCAGAGCGGGCGTCTTCCGCGTTTCGTCCGTCCCTTTCGCCATTTCTACAAGGAGTTCGCCGAGGAACTGGTCAGGCACCCAGTGATACGTCAACGGCACCTTGCGCTCGGTCCCTTCGACCAGTTCGACCTTGCGGCCGTGGCAGCGGTCGAGCCAGTTGATGAACTCCATCGAATTGCCGACCGTCGCGGAGAGCAGCAACAGGCGGACATGCTTCGGCAACATCGACAGCGAGAGTTCCCAGACGATGCCGCGTTCCGGGTCGGCGAAGCTGTGGAATTCGTCCATCACGACGGCGGCGACGTTGGAGAAATCGAAACCCTCCGGATGAAGCAACCGATTCAACAAAATCTCGGCGACCACGACGAGAATCCGCGCATCGGAATTGACCCGGCGATTCCCCGTGACCAGGCCGACGTCGTCGGCCGAGAATCCCCAGCGAACCGCCGACTCCTGCATCTCGCGGAATTTCTGTTCGGTCAACGCGATCAACGGCGTGGTGTAGTAGGCGACCTTGCCGGTGTGCAAAGCTTCGTAGAGAGCGGCCTGGGCGATCAACGTCTTGCCCGTGCCTGTCGGAGCGCAGACGAGCACCCCCTGCTCCGCCATGAACCACGCGAGTAGAGCCTCTTCCTGCACCGGATAGGGCGGGTACGGCAATTGTTCGAGGTAGCGATTCGCCAGTTCTTCGCGGGTCATGCGGGGATCCGTTCTGCCGTGGCGACAGACCTCTGGTCTGTCGGTGCGATCACTCGTTGCGATATTTCCGACAGACCAGAGGTCTGTCGCCACGAGGAACGCACAAATTTATCTTATGCACTTTTCGATGCCCGTGAGCATCGCTCCGTTAACCCGACGCGCTAGCGAGGGATTCGGCGCTCCCTCACTAACGCGTCGGGTTAACGCAAAACCCCTCAAAAAACCATTTCCCAAAAAAGTCAAACAATTCTCTTGATGCGTTAAACATCGTTTTATATTATCTCGTTATACGAAATCAGACACCGTGATTCAGCAGGAGTTCAGTCATGTGTCGTTCGCGCCGCGCAGCCTTCACGCTCATCGAATTACTGGTTGTGATTGCCATTATTGCCGTGCTTATTGGGTTGCTCTTGCCGGCAATTCAGAAAGTCCGGGCGGCGGCGGCTCGGATCAAGTGTAAGAACAATCTGAAGCAAATCGGTTTGGCGATGCATAGCTACCAAACGCGGTCGGGATATTTTCCGCCCGGATTCTCATGTGCTGTCCAGGCCGATGACAGCAACTCTCCCTCTGGGCCAGGCTGGAGTTGGGCGGCCCACTTGCTCGACGATCTCGATCAGGGCAATCTCTATCGGCAAATCGATTTCGGCAAATCGATCTTGGACTCACACCACGACTCCGTCCGCACGCGGTCGATCACGCTCTTTCTTTGCCCCTCCGATCCCGCGGCCGCGACGA
>JAIOQJ010000384.1 GCA_021413475.1 Planctomycetota bacterium
GCGGAAAATCGACGGCATATTGGATGGCTTCGACCAGCGGATGACGCGATGATCGCAAACGAACGAAACCATCGTCGGAAACCACGCGGCCGAACGTGTTCGGGATGTCGGGCTTCGCCTCGGCAATCGCACCGAGCGGCCCCGGCCAAAGCCGATCGAGCAGTCGCTTCACGCTCGGGGACAGACCGCCGGTCCAGGCTTCAACATCGACGGTGCCTTTGACTAGCACGGCCAACGAGCGGGCCCCGGCAGAGGGGAGTTTTTCCATTGCCGCTGCCTGGTCCGCCCGGAAGAGAACGAGATAACCATCCTCGGCCGGCAACCCGACGAACCAGCCCTGTCGAAGGGCCTCGACAACCGTGCGAAGCAATTCGTCCGGCTGAGAGGCCGAACGCCAATCAAGGAGCATGGGCATCCCGCTCAACACTCCGGAGGCCGGGGGGAAGCGACGACAATCCCAGCTAAGGTATTTGAATGAGATTGGATCGACAAGCAGGTGAATGCCCGCGCGATTCTCCGGAAACCCTCCGAATCGCGGCTAAACAAGAAAGTGCCGTTTAGCCGCGATTCGGAGGGTTTCCGGAGAATCGCGCGGAGGCAACTCATATCCGAAGATGATCGTGTGCTCGCCGACGTTGTCACCCACGCGAACCGCGTGGATGCCGATCTCATCGAGCGGCCGTTCGCCAACGAGCCCTTCACGGCCGTGGCGAATACTCGATTGCCCCATCGCCTTCTGGATGAGCTTGGCAAAGTGGACCGCGGTGCCGCTTGGGGAGTCTTTCTTAAAACGATGATGGCGTTCGATGATCTCGACGTCGAAGCCTTTGCCCGTGAGCATGGTGCCGGCGTCCTTGACCAGCTTGAAGAGCACGTTCACTACTAGGCTGAAATTCGCCGAGAAGAGCACGGCTGTCTGATGGGCCGCGGCCTCGATCTCGGCACGCTGTTCCGCGTTGTGCCCCGTCGTCGCCACGACGATCGGAATCTTGCGCTCGGCACACGTCGACAGAATCGCCATCGTTCCTTCGGGCATTGAGAAGTCGATGACAACATCGGCATTCGATTCGAGCGGCAACGTGCCGGTGACCTTGACGCCAATCGGGCCGATCCCCGCGAGATCACCTGCATCTTTTCCCTGGTTCGGGTGTTTCGCCCAATCGACAGCGGCCACCACCTGCAGGCCGGCGTCTTCCAGCGCGAGGGCGATCAACCGCTGTCCCATCCGTCCGCACGCTCCGTTGATGGCAATTTTGGTCTTCATGGTGGTTTCTCTTGTTGAGCCGCTCGCGGCTTAGCGTCGCTCTCCCAGACAAATAATCTGGAGTGGAAAGTGAGCGCTAAGCCGCAAGCGGCCTTCATTATGGGTTACACGTTTCTATTATGGCAAACGCTCGCTCCAGACTCTCCATCGGCAGCCCGATCACGTTGCTGAGCGATCCGTTCTCGATCGTTAGATACGGATCATTCTCTTCTTCGATTGCATAAGCTCCGGAGCAGCCGACCCAGCGTTTTGTCGCCAGATAGGCATCGAGTTCGACGGATGTGAATGACTTCATCCGCACCAGCGTGCGTTCCTGCCAGCAGATTTGAAATCCATCGGCGACACGCCAGAGGCAAACGCCCGTCCAAAGTTCATGCACATGTCCAGCCAACGTCATTAGAATTCGGCGGGCGTCCGCTTCATCCTCGGGTTTGCCGATCACGCGATCGTTGATCCAACCCACGCTATCGGCGGCCAGGACGATGCCCTCTTTCACCTTCGGTGCAACGGCGGCGGCCTTCAACCAACAGACGTGCTGAACGTACTGACGGCAGGAACCCTGCGTCGCTTCGGTTGGTTCGTCGATGTTGGCGGGGAGAATGTCGAATGTGTACCCGGCTTTCTCCAGCAGCCAGCGCCGGCCGACGGAGCCACTGGCAAGGGTCAGGCGGAACGGTAATGTCTTGCCCATCGTTCGAGTAACTCGTTGAGGAAATACCAGAGTCGATCCGGGTGAAGTTCGGACATGCACTCCATGCGGTCGCACCGTTTGATATAGCTCCCCTGGCACCAGACAGAAGATTCAACCGCACCGCGAGAGACTCCATAGGGGCCATGACGGCTGACTGAAGTGCAGGTATACGGAGCAACCACCGGCCTTCCCAGCGCGGCGGCGAGATGCAGCGGCCCCGTGTCGTTCGAGACCATCGCGTCGGATTTTTCGAGCAACGCGGCCAGTTGCGGGAGCGAAGTTTTACCCGTGAAATCTCGCGTCGGACCGGAAAGCTGGTCGATCACTTGTTTCGCCAACGGCGTTTCGTCGGGCGCTCCGACGAACAAGATTGTGCCGCCGAAATGCCGTTGCGCCCGTTGAGCGAGAACGGCGAAGCTATCAGGCGGCCAACGCTTGGTTCGCCAGCGTGCCCCGACCCCCAAGGCCAGCCACGGCCGTGGGCAATCACGCAATTCCGCGAAAGCCCACTCGCGGGCATCCGAGGCGATCGGTAATTTGAATTCCTTCGGCAGATGTCCCACGCCGAACGCTTCCGCCACGCGCCAATTCCGCTCGACGGCATGCTCCGTGATTCCTTGAGGGACGTGAATCAAATCGGTGTAAAAGTGCCTTGAACCCTCGCGTGCCGTGGATAACCCCACCCGGCGGCTCGATCCCGTGACCGCCGACATCAGGCCCGAGCGGAGCAACCCTTGGAGATCGAGAACCAGATCAAATCGTCCGCGGCGAAGTCGGCTGGCGAGATTGAAGATCGCCCGTACCGCATGCCGAACGCCCCTCTTCATCTCCTGCCGATCGATCGGGATGGTTTCGTCGAGATCGGGATGCCCCTGGATAAGGGCCTCGTACGAACGGTTCACAAACCAGGAGATGCGAGCCTCGGGGAAACGCTTCCGTAGTGCCGTCAGGACGGGAAGCGTGTGAACGATATCACCCAACGCACTCGGCTTGATCAGCGCGATTCGCGTGGCGCGAACCTCGTGGAGCGGTGGTAGATGGCGTCGAAACATGTTTGGCGTCCCTGCGTCGAGCGGGGTTGCGTGAGCGCCCCCTGTGTGAATAGTCAAACACGGGGCGCGCACGCGACCCCGCGCCCTAAAAAGCATACACAAACGGGGTGTGATTCGTCAGCCCGGGGGCGCACACGCGACCCCGCTCGATAAAACGCATCCACTAACTCGGCTTGATCTTGCTCATGAGCACCAAAACGAGCGCGAGGATCGCCGCCGACATCGCGTAAGGCAGCACGTGCGATTCCTCGACGGTGAATAGTACCATACCGATGGTCGGTCCGAGAATACGAGCCAGTGCGGAGAACGATTGGTTGATGCCGAGGACTTCTCCCTGCCTGCTCGGGTCGCTCCGCCGAGAGATCAGGCCGTTCAACGACGGATTCAGAAATGCGAAGCCGAACACGGAGATCGCTAATGCGAACAGAAACCAGGCGAAGCGGACGCTGTCAAAGGAGGCCGAGGTCGCCGTCGCCGCGATTCCCGCCAGGCTGGCGAGTCCGAGGAGCATCGCGATAATTCCGATCCGCATGAGCTTGAGCTCATCCATCTTCTTGACGAGCCGGCGATAGATGAAGCCCTGGGTCATTACCAGCACGAAACCAACGTAGGCGAAGATCAGATAGTTCGCGTCGTTCGAGAGTTTGAACGTCGCGGAATTCAAGAGGGATAGGGTCCCTTCGAAGCTAGCAAACGCGAACGTCGTCAAGAAGAACGCGAACACCAGCAAGCCAACGGTCGGCGTGCGGAGCGTATCCAGAAGCCCGTTCATGTCGAGCCACGACCGCTTGATGCCGCTCCCGCCCGGCGGCAGCGTTTCCGGCATTTTCTTGATGGCGAGATATAATGCGACCGCCGAAAGAATCGCGGCGAGGTAGCCAGGGCCGCCATACTGATTGGGGAAAATCTTGATACCGGCCCAGGCAATGAGTGGACCGAAGGTGAAGCCGATGCCGAAGGCCGCACCGATCAAGGCCATGCCGTGCGAGCGCTTTTCTTTGGATGTCGAATCGGCGATGACGGCGGCGGCGGTCGAGATCGTCGCCCCGCACACGCCAGCACCGATGCGTGTGCCGAGCAGGAGCAAAATCGGCAACCAGCCGAGCGATTGCCGATCAAGTTCCGATGCCAGCCCGAAGAGCGCATAGAATACAACCGATCCCGCGAGACCGATAATCAGGACTGGCCGCCGACCGACCCGATCCGAGTATCTTCCCCAGATCGGCGCGAAGATGAATTGCATGGCCGAGAAACTCGACATCAAGAAGCCGATGACAAGGCCGACGACGAGGTTCGATTGACCGGGCGGCATGAACGTCTCGGCATAGCGAGGCAGTAGCGGCAAGACGATGCCGAAGCCGAGCAGGTCGATAAACACGACCAGAAAGACGATCATCATTGCCGCTTTATTGGACTTCGGCGTGGCCGTGGAAGCGGCGGGATGATCGTTGGGGAGCGGATTTTGAGGATCTTGCATGAGTGTTCCTGACGGGTGGGTACGTGGTGTGAAGATACCAATATCACCCGCCTCCCGGCAACCTCATGTGGGATCGAGGCGAGCCGAGCGGCGTAAGCCGCCGGGTTAATTCGGTATCACTCGGCGGCTTACGCCGCTCGGCTCGCCATGAATCATTACCCAGGAGATTGCGATGGTCACGACGGTTCCAGCAACGCGGCGGCAAACGGAAACGAACACAAAAACCGCGTTCCTGATCGTCGATACCGAGAGCATTCCCGATGGGCGACTGCTGAACCTGACCAAGTATCCCGACCTCAAACTCTCGGATGCCGAGGCCATCGAAAAGGCCCGCGAGGAAGCCCGCGAGGCCTCGAACACGGGCTCCGATTTTATTCCCGTGCCCTATCAAATCCCGGTCGCGGTCTGCGTCGCCCGCGTGGCGAGTGACTACACCCTGACGAAAATCACTTGCCTCGATGCCCCACAATATCGCTCGGCCGAGATGGTCCGCCAGTTCTGGCTCGGCGTCGAGCAGTTCGACGCGAAACTTGTCACCTTCAATGGTCGCGGCTTCGACATGCCGATGCTCGAACTCGCGGCCTTCAAGCACGGATTTGGCGGGCATCAATATTTCCAGCGAAGCCGCAATCGCTTCTCCGGGTCGATCGACTTGCTCGATTGGTTCACCAACTTCGGAGCTTATCGGCTCTACGGCGGACTCAATCTGCTAGCCAAGATGATCGGCCTGCCCGGCAAAATGGATGTCGCGGGCGATCAGGTTTATCAGATGCATCAAGAAGGGCGCTTTCAGGAAATCAACGACTATTGCATGTGCGACACGCTCGACACCTACTTCGTCTTCCTCCGCACGCGCGTCATGACCGGCGACCTGACATCTGAACGTGAAGCGACACTCGTCGCCAAGGCCCATGAATTTTTGACCGAACGGGCCATCGAAATGCCGGTGCTCAAACAATATTTGGATAACTGGGCACCAAAGGACCCTGTTTAGCCACTTCTCGGAGGTTTCCGGAGAGGAGCGCGGCCGCACTCACGTCCGCCAAAATCGTCCCAAATCGTGTCGCAGGAAATGCCACAGCCCGATAATAATCCGCTTGGTCCGCTGGGCTTTTTCGTGCCGGCGGCTGAGAACCCGCCCCACATATTGCAGGCACTTGCCCAGAATTTGCACCGGCGCATCCAGCGTCAGGGCGAGCTTGAAGAGGAAGACAAGCGTCCTCGACGTACCTGACTTGCGAAAAAAACGCACGTAGCCGATCAGCACGTTCGGCGCGGCGAACTTCACGTTTTCTCGTGAACTCAGCCGGCCATAATGAACGATTTCCACACTGGGCAGATAGACGAGCGGACCATGGCTCCGCATGCGCGCCGAGAGTTCGATGTCTTCCACGCCAAAGCGAAAGTCCTCGTCCCAGCGGCCGAATCGCTCGAAGACGTCGCGGCGCAGGAGAACGGCGGCCCCCATCAAAACGTCCACGGGGCAAGCCTGTGCGGGAGCCGGCTGATTACGGCGATAGTCGTCGTGGGCCGCCTTGAGTATTCGGGTCCAGTGCAGGAGGGCCGTTCGGTGCAAGAGGGCAGGGATGGTCGGTTCACGGCGGAACGAACGTTGCAGTTCTCCCCGACCGTTGCAAAGCCGCGGTCCGATCATCACCGCTTCGGGATGCGCGCGCGCGTAAGCCACTAGTTTGTGAAGCGCCAAGGGCGGCACGAATGTGTCGTTGTTGAGAAAAAGCAGATAGCGGCCGCGAGCGAGTGCGGCCGCTTGATTGCTGGCCCGGGCAAATCCCAAATTGGCCGTATTTCGAAGAACCGTGACATCGGGAAATTCGTGGGTCATCATGGCCACGGCCCCGTCGGTCGAGGCATTGTCGACGACAATGATTTCAACTCGCACGCCCTGCCGTTCGCTCGTCAATGACGTCAGGCAAGCCCGCAAATAGTCCGTGCAGTTCCAGTTGGCGATGCAAACCGAGACATCGATCGGGCCCGCGTCGGTGCGTTGCCGGATCGAATCGGGGAACTGCGGCAGAAGTTGATTCGCGAGAAGCGGCATGATGCGATGGTCCGGAAGACAGCGTCAACTTGGCGCTCTGTCTTACCATCAATCGCGGAAAGGTGTCAACCGCGTTAAGCAGGCGAGCCAGGTTGCGTAAGCACCTGGAGAATTCCAACACGCAATACTCAGGCCGCTCACGCGGGCCAGCTCGCCTGTCACGCGTCTTCGAGTTGAAAGTTTAGAACATTCTCCGAGTTGGGGCGTACTTCGCCTTTCAGGCCAGAAAGTTGCGGATTTCGGTACTTCGCCGGCGGTCCCGGATATGGCTCGGCCGCGGACGGATAGGAGGTGCCCGCTGAGACTTGCGGCGCGATCGAGACACGATACCAACCGGCTTTGACGTCGTTGCCAAGCAGATAGGATCCATCGCTTTCGATCGATCCTTTCACGAGGGGGCCGGCGTTGCCACGTTCTTCGTCAGGTACAAAGACGATCATCCCACCATGCAATGGTTCACCCCGGTAACTGATCCGACCGGTGACGGAAATCTTTTTGGGGTTCCCCGAACCGCAACCGGTGCAAAGGATCAGGCTTCCGGCTTGCAGTCCCAGAAAAAAGAAATCACGGCGATTCATCATGCCTCCGAGTGGAGATCATCCACAAAAATTCTGTAGCCGAATTCGCAAGAGTTCGGGTCGACTCTCGTGGGAAAGACCCGAATTCTTGCGAATTCGGCTACGCCCGGCGGAAAAATTCGCCAAATAGGTGAATCGGCTCGACGGCGGGGAAAACTTGAGGAAAAACGCGCAATGGCAATCGGCGTGGTTCGGTCAGTTCGCATTGACCCGCGAAGAGGGATTGGTTAGAACCCGCTGCTCAATCACGGATGGGCGGATTCGGACGTGGTCCGATTTTCGGCCGTCAGGTCGCGGGAAGGAAATGGAACGCCGCGGCCGGAACCTCAGGGACAGAGGAGTAGACTAGTGAAGAAGTTCTTGATCAGCCTCGCGGCCGTCGCGGCCCTGGGTGGCGTGTTCTGGGGCGTTAACAACATCAACGCTCAGCAGGGAGCCCCGATGGGCGGCGCGCCCACCGCATCACCGCAACCGGCTCGTCCGCGCATCGCCTTGGTGAATATCGCCAAGGTTTTGCGGGAATTCAACAAAGCCAATGCCGATGGTCAGATGATCAACACCAAGCGACAGGAATATGTCGATCGCGTTCGCCCCTACCGTGAGAAGCTGGCTGCCATGAGCCGCCAGATCCAGAGCACGGTCAATCCGGATGAACGCGCCAAGTTGACCAAAGAAGCCACCGCCATTCAACGCTCGATCGAGGACGTCGACAACGAAGCGCAGAAGGTTCTCGGCGAACTGACCGACCGGACCATCGTCGAGGTCTATCAGAACATCAAGACCACGATCGGCGACATCGCCACCGCGAACAATCTCGATCTGGTGATGTGCTACCCGGACGGCAGTAGTCCCGAAGACGATAAGAAAGCGGCGGTTGCCCAGCTCAAGCTGCAAACCCCGGCCCTGATCCCCTTTTATCATCGGGGCATGGACATCAGCGAAGTCGTGGTGGTCACGTTGAACAAACGCCATCCCGCTCCGCCGGTTGCCTTGAAGCAACCCACCACGCCGATGCCGATGCAGCCAATCACGCCGGTCGGGAAGTAATTGATTTTGGCGAGCCGGCTCGCGTAAGCGGCCGGAGGA
>JAIOQJ010000496.1 GCA_021413475.1 Planctomycetota bacterium
TGCCAAGAACAACGCCGGCGAGCTCCTGCTGAGCCTCGCGGCCGGGAAGACGAACCGCGACATCGACAGCCAGTGCTGCGAGTTCCGGATTCTGCAGGGCAAGGCGAATCGTTGGGGCCGCATCGATGTACGGATACCCCGTTAATTCACCGATCGCCATCTTGCGCAGCCATTCCATGGCCGTGCGTGCGTGAAGCTTCTTTTCGGCCTCGATTACTTTCGGATCTTGTATCGCCGCGACTTTGCCGACCGCTTGCAAGAAGACTTCGTCCGAGAACATTTCCGGCACAACACCGACGAGCTTGTAGCCTTTGGTCATTCGTGCCAAGCGTTCTTCGATCTCCGGGTAACGAATCGAAACGCCCGGAAGTGGCGGTTGAAGCACCTTCCCGTCCTTATCGAACAGGCCGTATTGCATGATCCGCCAATAAACCTTGGTGGTATCCAGAACGTCGGCCGGCAATCGAATTTCATAGCGTGCAACGACCTGGGCCAAAGCCGGCGTCAATTCACGAGAATTCGAGAATGGAGGATCGTCGGCGTCGATGTGCCCGCGTTTCGAATCGCTCGTCAGGCTGGCCATCCGATTAAGCCGTTCCTTCGGCGGAACTGTAAGTTTCGATTTCTCCAGTTCAACGAGGAAGTTTGTTGATGGGGCAAACAACTGAGTCGAAGGCGTGGTCAGAAATACGAGATATTCAAGGCGATCCTGGACATCCGCGGAAACCACAATCCCCGCGGCTTCAACCTGCTGCTTCAACATGTCCAGTCGCTTCTTAAAGCGAGTGGCTGGTTCGTCACGGAGATTATCTTCCGAAGACCGCTGGGCTTTGATCAGGTCGACATGCTCATCCGCCGCAACCAAGGCCGCGAGCCTACCCAGTAGGGTAATGGGATGGGCGGTCGTCGCCCGATCGGGCGACGCCACGACCAATAAAGGCAAATTCGCGGTGCGTAGATCGGTCCGCGTCTGTGCAAGTAAGTCGGGCAACATCGGATAGGGAAGATGTTGATCGACAATAATTAAATCGATGTCGGCCTTGGTAGTAAGACGCTGCATTACTTCTCGGCCAGTGCGAACGATTTCCGCTTTGAATCCGGCTTGACGGGCCACGGTCGCGAGTGCCTCGCCTCGAACCCGATCGGCGTCGCCGATGAGAACTCGGGCCTTGCCAGCATCTTCAGGGGAATCTGCCTGCAAATAACCGGCCAGGATTTTGACAATCAGCGCCGCCCGCTGATGTTGATGCTGGCCTGGCGTTTTCAGCAAAGCGTCAACTGCCGCGAACTGAACCCGGCGATCGGGATACTCCAGGGCCTTCATCAGGAGAGAGGATCGGAATTCCAGCTTCGTCGCACCGTCGCTTGGCCGGGCGGCTCGCAATTCAGTCCGATCGCCAATCACTTGAATCACTGAGACGGCCATGGGAATGCGCTTTTCACGCAAATAGTCTTCAAGCAATTCGGCGAGCATGTCGTAGGGTGCCGTGGCAAGCACCGCATAAAGGTTCGGCGAACTCGTCGCCAACGCGGCGTCGGGACCAGAACGAATGAAATGTTTGTCGAGGGCCAGCGTGAGAAAGACGCGCTGAGCTTCGACAAATTCAGGCTGAATTTCGAGCGCCCAGCGAGCGTAACGAAGGCCGTAATACTCTTCCGCCTCCGAGAACGACATAGATGACTGGGCCAGCTTGATACCGTCCCACTTCCAGATTATGGCCTGGTCGGGAGCGGAAAATCGGGCCTTGTGCTCGAGAAAATTTCGGGCCGCCTGCGTGAGCCGCCACTGTGGCAACCGGTGCTCTGGCCGTCGATCCGCGTTGGGGTCGCGATCGAGCAATTCGAGGAGCATGCTCTGGGCTTTCTTTCGCACTGGTTCGGCATTTCCCCGTAGCGGCGCTGAAAAGTACCAGAGGATCGGAATCAAGTCCGTCTCGACACGTGAAGTCAGTAAGAGATAATCCTTCCGGCTCCGCAACGATTCGAGTAGTTCCAGCTTGAGCGTGGCATCGGGAATGTCCAGCGACGCCACGATGGCGGGGACGACCGAGACATCGAAATAGGGCAAGGCCTGCAATATCCCCGCTCGCTGTTCCGCGTCCTGATTCTCCCGCAACAAATCGACCAGCACCGGAATCGCGTCAATTCCCGAACGGAGTAGCTCTTTCAACGCGAAAGCGGATTCCTCGGGGGTCGCCGACAGATTCTTGGCGAACTTCGTTATCCGAACCGGATCGGTTAGTTCTTTTTTCAACGCCACAGAAACGAGGTTGATTAACGTCTCGACCTGATCACGCGCAACCTTGTCGGCTTCCTTGTTTCGAGACCAGCGTTCGACGTTCCGTAGCCGGAGGAAGGAGATCAAACCGAATTTCTGCTCGATCGCCAACAATTCGGCCTCCTTTGGCATCGAGTTGATCAGTCCGCTGAGGTGGGTGGCGGCAATGTCGTATTTTCCAACGCTGAGCTCGAATTGTAGGGCGCGCCAAAACTCGGGAGGATTCGAGGGCTTCTTGTAGAATTCGGAATCTTGTGCTCGGCCCGACGAGAGGGCGACAAGTGAAGTGGCTAATCCCAGGAACAAGATGCAGTGTTTCACGGGACGAATCTCCGTAGCCGCTTGCGGCTTTACGCGCCAGTGCCGCTTGCGGTTTTGCGCCGAGCGCAAAGCCGCAAGCGGCCATCCAAGCGCCGCTACTGCTATTAATGCATCTTTTTCAAGCGGTGCAATGCTCTTCCGCCGCGATCAGATCGGCAAAGGTCTCCCGGCGACGGATCAGGCGGTGTTTATCGCCTGTAACGAGAACTTCGGCCGCGCGGACCCGGCTATTGTAGTTCGAACTCATCGCCATGCCATACGCCCCGGCACTGAAGACCGCCAGCAGATCACCACGCTTGGCACGCGGCAAGTAGCGATCCTTCGCCAGGAAATCGCCCGATTCGCATACCGGTCCTACGACATTCTGCTTGAAAGTGTTCGCCATTTCGATTTCGTAATCGATCGGCGGCGTCGCCAAACCCACCTCCGGGGCCACGGGCCAGATGCGATGGAACGAATCGTACAGGGTCGGCCGAATCAGATCGTTCATTGCGGCATCCTGGATAATGTAATGCTTGCCGCCCGATTCTTTCGTAAAAATGACGCGACCGACGAGCAAACCAGCATTGCCAACGATGAAGCGGCCGGGCTCCAAAACCAGCTTGCAACCCGACTGCTTGACGGCCGGCAGAATCACTTCCGCGAATGCACTGGCCGGCAAAGCTTCTTGCTTGCGATAGTTGATCCCAAAGCCGCCGCCCATGTTGAGATACTCGATCGGGTGCCCCTGCTTTCGCAGAGCTTCGATCAGCTTGAGACCCTTCTCAAGCCCTTGCCGATACGGGTCAGCCGACAGAATTGGCGAGCCGAGGTGCATGTGCAATCCCTGCACGCGCAGGTGCGGATGCCCGACCACGCCCTGGGCGACTTCGAGAATGGTGTCGATATCGAGCCCGAATTTCACGCCTTTCACCGAAGTATCGGTCTTCGCGTGCGTCTTCGGCGGCAGATCGGGATTGACGCGCAGCGCCACCGGAGCGACCTTACCCATCGACTTCGCAACTTCGCCCAGCGCATGCAATTCCGCATGGCTTTCGACGTTAAACATCAGCACGCCTGTGCCGAGGCCGTAACGCATCTCCTCATCGGTCTTGCCGACACCCGCGAAGCAGATCCGCTCGGGAGGACAACCGGCGGTCAGAGCACGGTATAATTCGCCTCCGGAGGTCACGTCGCAGCCGGCACCGTTGTTCACCATCAAGCGGGCAATGTGTGTGTTGCCGTTCGTTTTGATGCTGTAACAAATGGTCGGTGCCGCAGGCGCGAACGCCGTCTGAATCTCTTTCAGATTCTCCAGCAACGTCGCTTGGCTGTAGATAAACAGCGGCGTGCCGTATTTGGCGGCGAGTTCGGCGACGGGAACGTCTTCACAGTGAAGGATGCGGTTGCGGTAGGTGAAATGGTCCATGGGTTTTGTCAGTGTCCAAGAGGGAGGTAATGTTCGGTTATGATAGGAGACAAACCTGCTTGCGGCTCACCCCAATCGTTCCTTCCACTCCCTCACCTGCCTCTCCACCTCGGCGGGGGCCGTTGAGCCATAACTCCGGAATGATTTCAGGGCCTTCGATACGCCAAGCACCTGGTACACGCCTTTGCCGTGGCCTGGGCAGACGGCTTCGAACTGTTCGACGGGGAGTTCCAGCAGACGACATTTCTTCTGTTCGCACTCGCGAACCAGTTTACCAACGGCCTCGTGCGCGGAACGCATGGGGACGCCGTTGGCGATGAAGTACTCCATCAACGTTGTGGCGTCGAGGAAACCATCTTCAAGGCGAGAAGCGATCACTTCCCTCTTCAGTTTCGATTGGCGAACCAGCGGTGCGGCGACCTCAAGGGCAGTCCCGACAGTGTCGTGGGCGTCGAAAATCGCCGGCTTGTCTTCTTGCAAGTCGCGGTTGTAGGCCATCGGCAGGCCTTTCATCAGGATCAGCAGATGTTGCAGATCAGCGATGACGCGGGCTGTTTTGCCGCGGGTCAGTTCCAGCACATCGGGATTCTTCTTGTGCGGCATGATGCTCGAACCGGTGCAAAACTCATCGGGCAGGAGAATAAAGTCGAACTCCGTCGACATCCACAGAATCCACTCCTCGGCCCATGTGGAGAGATGCAAGGCGATCATCGAC